>JAKEGO010000141.1 GCA_022615805.1 Thermoplasmata archaeon | reverse complement strand
TCGCCAACGGCAACAGGTCCGCAAAGAACAGCACCGTCACGCAGAGCGTCCCCGTCCTCGAGCCATCCGTCGACGCGGTCGTCACCGCACCCGAACAGGTCGGCCTCGCGCCCTTCAACGTGTCGGTCCTGATAGAGAACACGGGCACGGTCACCGCCGACCTCGTCGTCCGGATCCTGACCGACCACGCGATCTCCGTCCCGGTCGAGGAGACCGAGCTCGTGGTGGAGAGCCTGAGCATAACGGAGGACACATGGCTCATCATCAACCTCTCCGGCGACATCAACGAGGACATCCCGATATTCGTCCGGATGGTTGAGGACGTCTCGATGGGTTTGAAGCCGAAGGTCGAGATCTACGTCGAATGGTCCCAGGAGGTCGGGTTCGTCGTGGAGAACACCGGCGGCATCGATTCGACGCTCGAGATCGCCTTCTCGGCCCTCGACGCCAACGCGACGGAGGTGGAGAGCCAGACGGTCGTCGTCACCGTCAACTCCGGTGAGACCTTCGAGGGGAGTACTGTTTGGGACCTCCCCGCGGGGACATACGTCCTGCACGCCGTCACCCCGTTCGAGGAGGTGGAGGCGGAGGTCCTCGTGGCTAAGGAGGACCAGGCCGACCTGACGGTGAGGACCGCGGTCAGCGACGGGACACTGACGGTGACGGTGGACGTCGAGAACGTCGGCGCCAACGCCCTCGTCGGCGCCCTCGCGCTCGACTCGACGTTCTTGACCGAGCAGAGGGCCTGCGTCGCCGAACTCTGGTTGACCGAGACAGAGACCTTCGTGATCGACGTTTCGAAACTCGACCCGGGGACCTACAACCTGACCCTCACGTTCTTCGTCGGAGGAGAGCCCGTCGCGGCCGAGGTGGCGGAGATCCTCATCCCGGCCCCCGAGTTCGAGGCCGAGGTAGTGTCCGCGCTGACCGGGTTCCTCGGGACCAACATGACGCTGCAGATCAAAGTGACCAACGTAGGGACGCTGACGGGCTCGGACACGCTGGAGGTCAGCATCCCGGGCATCTTCGTCGACCTTGCCCCAGTGGAGCTGGAGCCGACGCTGAGCACAACGGTGACGTTCGCCGTTCCGATTCCCGGCGATCTCGAGACCCGCGACTACGAGATCGACTACTCGATCGGCGGGCGCAGATGGACCGACACCCTGAGGGTCGAGGGCATCAGTTTCACCGTCGACGTCACCCTCGACCGGGATGTCTACGCCGTCGGCGAGACCGCGGGCCTCAAGGTTGCCGTCGTGAACACGACGAGGAGCAACGTCGATGCCGACCTGACGGGAATGTATGTCAAGGCCACGTTCGACAGCATCGAGTACATCGAGCACTTCGACCTCATCACGGAGTTCAACCACACGTTCCTCCTGCCATTATCCTCCTCTGGCCAGAAGAAGGCCTTCTACGGCGTCTACCTGTCGTCAGGCAGGGCGCTCTACCTGAGTTCCATCTACGTCCACGTCAGCTCCAATATCCTGTCGATCCACCCCGCCGGGCAGGTCTACGTTCCCGGCGAGACGATGGACATCCACGTCGACTCCAACCGCACCGGCGACCTGAACATCACCGGCCCGGACGGAGCGACCGTGGACCACTACCTCGACGGGCCAGCGGTCCTGCAGTACACCGTGCCGGAACTCCCGGCGGGCACCTACCAGATGCGCTACAGGTTCGACGGGACGGCGGGCCTGTTCAACTTCGACATCGACGGCATCTACGCCCAGGTGGACGAGTTGACCCTCGACAGCAAGGCTTACGGCATGGAGGACGTCGTGTCGATCGAGGTCGCGGTCGAGAGCCGTGACGGCTTCGAAGGCGAACTGAACTTCTGGATATACGACCCGCTGCTGCAGCTCGTGACGACATCTGTCAACGAGGTGCTCGTCCACGAGGGCTCCAACTACTACGACATCGCCATCGACCTCGAGGCCACCGAACCCGGGGTCTACACGATGAACTACGGCCTCTTCGCCGTCGGCGACGAGAGCATGCGCCTCGACCAGGGTGTGGAGTCGTTCGACGTCGAGGGCGCCGTCATCCTCGGCTTCGGCGTGGACAGGGCCTCGTACATGGCAGGGGACGCGATCATGGCCACCGCCACCACCGTCGGCACGGTCGACACCACGGTCCGGGTCCTCCTCGACGGCGAGATCGTTGACGAGGAGCACCTCGACGATGAACGCGAAGTATCGCACCAGTGGACCATCGTGGCGGAGGGCCGCGGGACGCGGTACCTGACGCTCGAGCTCGACGGGCAAACGCATTCCAACAGGACGGTCGCCTTCGAAGTCCTCGACCATGCGCCCGCACTGTCGGCAGCAGCGGTGACACCCGCTCTCGGAACGACGGAGGACACCTACAACTTCACCGTCGTCTACTCGGACGAGGACGGCGACCCCGCCGTCGACGTGGTCTTGGAGCTGGGCGGCTCAGCCTATGACCTGACAGAGGGAAAGGCTGACGCCGAGGGAACGACATTCTACGCGGAGCTCGGCTCCATTGGGCCCGGCCGCTACTCCTTCTGGATCCATGCATCGGACGGCCACTCGTTCGTCGCCACACAGAACATCACCGGACCGGAGGTCAAGGGGCTCGCTGAGCCCGTCCTCTCCGGCCCGTCGGCGACGCCTTCGTGGGGCTTTGCCGGCGACAGGTTCACTTTCAGCGTGATATACTCCGACCCGGACGACGATGCCCCGGAGCACGTGACACTTAACATCGGCGACAGGACGTACGGAATGACCAGGACCGACTTCGACCGGCGCTACGCCGACGGCGTGACGTATTCCGTCGAGGCGTGGTTCGAACCGGGAACCTACGACTACAACTTCTCGGCCTCTGACGGCGTCACCGAGGTCCGGCTGGCCGACGGCTGGTCCATCGATGTCGTCCACGCGATCAGGACGTACGACAACGCGGGGGTCCACCTCGAGATCGCCTACACCGGCACGGGCGACGTCGGCATCGCCCTCCTCGCGGAGGGCCCGGACATGCCCCTCAATCTGATTGACATCGGGATCTTCGTCAACCTGAGCGCGCCAGCATCGATGGGCATGGTCTGGGCGAACTTCAGCATCCCTTACAACGGGAGCGCGCTGCCCGCTGGACAGAACGAGACGAACCTGACCCTCTACTACTTCAACGGTACGCACTGGGTCGCCCCGCCGTCGCAGGGCGTCCTGACGGCTCATGACCTAATATGGGCCAACGTGACGCACTTCACGGTCTTCGCGCCGGTCTTCCCGTTCGAGAACACCGCACCCACTCTGTCCGAGCCGAGCGTCGACCCGCGATCCGGGAGCACGAGCACCGAGTTCACATTCCGCGTGAAGTACCGCGACATCGACGGCAACGATCCGCTCGTGGTCAAGGCCGTCGTCGGCGATCATGAGTTCGAGATGACAAGGGCGTCTGGCGAGGTGCTGACATGGGCAACCTACGAGGTAAGGACGACCCTCCCGGCCGGCGAGCACGCGGTCGCCTTCCTCGCGGACGACGGATACGGCGGCAACGCCAGCATTAGCGGCGGCAGGGTGACCGTGGGCGCCGGAGAGGCGGAAGAGGGCGCCGGAAGCCTCCTGGTGCTCATGGCGATCATCGCCGTGCTCGTCGTCGTGGTCCTGGTGGTCCTCTTCAAGAAGGGCATCCTGCCGCCGGGCGCGGCAGCCAGGCGAAAGAAGGCGGCTCCGAAGAAGAAGGGGACGGAGAAGCCGGTCGCCAAGGTGCCCAAGGAGAAGGGCGAGAAGGGAAGTGGGAAGTCCGAAGGGGAGAAAGATGGAGAGAAGCCCGTGAAGGAGGGCGAGAAGGAGGCTAAGGGCGAGGAGCGGGAAGGCGAGAAGTCCTCCGTAGAGGGCCCAGGGAAGGATGCACCGCAGGAGGACCGTGCCGCCGTGGAGAAGCCCGCGGAGAAATCGCCCGGACCACCCGCCAGCCCGCCGGAGCCATCGGGGTCCAGGGGGAAGGCCTCCACCGAGGCCCCACCCGCGGAACCACACGCCGAGGGGCACCCGGCCGGCGAGCCTCCCGCGGGGAAGGAAGATGGCGGTGGCGCGAAGGACAAGTCCATCGACGACCTCCTGTCGGAACTCGGGAAATACGACCGTTGAAGCAGCCAGCGCGAGCCCGACGCCCTGGCGGCGTCGGGCGCCACCCTTTTTTCCTTTTCATCTAGAGGTCGTGCCAACTGTCATATAATGGAAAAAGTCGAAGCAGGCCCGTCCGGCTGCTCGAAATGATGCCACTGGTCGTCATTCATTTCGAGGAGAGGGCGCGCGGGATGGGCCCGCATTCATTGAAGTGCCATTGAACCCGGATCGTGGGATCCGGTCGATCGAGACAATGATAGATCCCACGAGAGGGCGGGCATCGACAGCGCGCATTCTCAATCAAATGTCATAGAAAGACGAAAGCGATGTCGATGGGCCCGCCCGGATTTGAACCGGAGTCTGAGCGTCCCGAACGCCCAAGGATGGACCAAACTACCCCACGGGCCCTTGCCAGCGCCTTGCGGATATGTCGAGCCTATTTAATATATGCGCCCCAAAGGGCAAGGAGCGTACGGCTCGACCGTTCAATCGATCCTCTCGATCGAGTAGTCCTGGATCACTGGATTGGCGAGCAAGCGCTGGCACATCACTTCGACATCGGCGTCCGGGTCCTCGGAGGTGAACTCGATGCGGTAGGCCTTCGACACCCTCACGTCCGAGACATCGAAGCCAAGCAACCGCAGGGCCTTGGCGACGTTCCGCCCCTCGGCGTCGCTCACGCCCCTCTTCAGGTCGACGCGGATGTCGTAGATCGCCATGGTCCCGTCACGTCCGAGGCATTACTTAAAAGTTGCAGTGCGGCGGCCGCACGTCGTCTACCAAACCTTGTCCTTGATCCTGTGGAAGATGCCCTTGACGCCGTCCTCCGTCGGGGGGACCGGCGCCTCCTTCGGCGCTACACTGATGACCGCCTCTTCCGGAGCCCCCTTGTCCTTCGCCTCTACCGTGGGCATCCCCGCGACCGCCGCCCTCGGCACCACCGCCTTCACCGGTACGTCCTCCGTGTCCTCCTCGGGGGGCTTGTCGAGCAGGATCGCCCTCCCGCCCGCGGCACTGGCGAGCTCGTCGAGGCTCGCGAGGAGCTTCCGGCTCCCAGCCACGAGGACTATGTCAACGGCCAGACCGATCGCGGTGCATTCCTCCGCCTCCTTCCTCGGTAGAACGGCCTCGTCCGGGCCGTCGGTGAAGATTATCATCCTCCCGATGCCGTGCTGGCGCGAGAGCTCGCGCCCGCCGCGGAAGGCAGCCGCGATGAGGCCCGAGCCCTTCATCTCCAGGGGGGTGCCGCCATCCTCGGACTCCTCTATGATGAACCAGTCGGAGTTGAAACCGAATATCACCGGCTGCTCGGCAAGGTCCCTCGCATAGAGGAGGGCGTCCTCGAACCGCGTCCGGCCGTCCCTCTCGGCCGACATGCTGTGCGACGCCTCGATGGCGACCAATATGCGGTCCGATCTCATATCCAGACCGCGAAATGGCATTGCCTACTTTATCCTTTGCCCTTTTACGTTTTTTTTACATTCCCCCTCCGATCTTGAGAAAATTAACGGTGTGACGCCTTATGCGTTCAATGATATGAAAAAATACTTAAGCCAGTTCTCTTTTTCACTCATATGAATTTCACCAAGAACGAGAAGCGCGTCCTTTACGGTCTCATCGCATATCCCGAGCTCAACGATTGCAAGCTCTCGGACGTCCTCGGGATCAAGCACTCCACCGTCACCTCGATACGCCACCGGATGCAGCGCATAGGCATGTTCCGCGACGTCAACGTCCCTCTCCTCCAGAACCTAGGCTGCGAGCTCGCCACCTTCACCTACACGAACTTCAACATCGTCTATCCCCTCGAGGAGCGCATCAGGATCACCAGGGAGGCCATCGAGGTGTTCGATGAGATCTTCTACTCTATGGGGGAGGTGAGCAAGGGTTTCTCGGTGAGCATGTCCAGTGACTACACCACGATATCGCATATCAACGATGTCCGGACGGAGACGTTCTCAAAGATGAACCTTCTCGCGGAGGAGCACCCCATCCAGGTTATCTTCCCCCTCGGAATAAGCCGGGTATTCCGGTTCCTGTCCTTCGACCCGATGCTCAAGGTCCACCTCGGCGTCGAGACCGCGGGGCTCCCGAAGCCCAAACCCTGCGATTTCTCCGTCGGGGAGCGGCGCGAGCTGAGCAAGAACGAGAAGACGGTCTACCACGCGCTGGTGAAGTACCCCGGAATGAGGGACAAGTCCCTCGGGGACCTCTTGCCCCTTTCGCGGCACACGGTATCGAACGTCCGCAAGAGGTTCGAGAACGAGAATCTGATCCGTCACATCAGGATACCGAACATCTCAACCCTCGGGTACAACCTCCTTGTCTTCTGGCACATCAAGATCAACCCTCGGAAGCCCATTCCCCCTGAGGCACTCGAGCGCCTTCTCACGCCGAACTGCGTGATGGCGATGTCCCGCAAGTACGAGGCGGTCATCATCTCGTATTACCTCGACTTCGAGTCCTACCGTACGGACGAGGCCAACATCACCCGAAGCCTCCGGAGCGACAACTACATCGTCGAACCGCCAGTCATAAACGTCTTCGACCTCTCGAAGGCGAGGGTCATCAAGGACCTGACCTTTGCCCCCTTCGTAAGGAAATTGCTCGAACCACCGTTCGTGCCTGACGTCAAGGTCTGAACTCAAATGCGTCAGGCTCCCTGGATCGGCCTTCAGCAACCCGGGGGCCCAGGAGCATCTGACATCCCCGGGGGCAAGTCACCCGAGGCGTCGGCTTCCGACATTCGCACTTCCGACAATCCGCCGAAGGTCACATTCCTCAATGATAACGATGAAATACCGTGAACGCGATGCCCCCGCATCGACCTGACAAGGTCGTACCAGCGGTGAAGGGGGTGCGCAGACGATAGCATTGTGCGGTAAAGCGAAAGCGGTGTCCATCGCTGCCATGGCGCTCATCGCGGCGCTGGTGCCTGCATCCCTTCTGGTCTCAGGCCACAGCGCGACAGGCGGCGTGCTGAACGTCCCACCGACCTTCTCTGGACCGGGCGCGGTCACGATGGCCGTTAGCCCGTCCACCGTCGACAACAGCGGCTCCGACACGATCGAGTTCGACGCTACCTTCTTCGACGCCAACGGGGACACAGACGTCGAGATAGTCGCGGCATCCTCCACCCTCAGGGTGTTCGAGGGAAGCGATAATGGCGGGACGCTCGTGCAGTCATGGACTGGGATCTGGGACGGCCCCCCCTCCGCGACCGAATTCGCCATCGACCCTACTGGAACTGCGGGCGACGGTTCCGCTTTCATCGCGGATTCATACGGCGGCGATGATCCGGGCTACGTCTGGACCATCCCCACGACCCTGACGGGAAACGCCGAGGGCGTCGAGCATTACGTGGAGTTCACGGTCGAGGACGATGACGGGATCTCCGCGTCCACGGGGGCCAACTTCAACGTGATCTCGGCCATCCAGATCGAAGGGATATTCCGGCAGGACGGAACCGCCGTCGACCTGACGGCGCCCTTCGGATGGACCTTCCCGGAATCCGCGCCCGGAACGACCGCCGTAAGTTCGGGCGACGGCACTGACGAATTCTGGCTGGTCTTGAGGAATTCCGGCAGCGACCCGGTGGACAGCTTCTCTCTCGAATTCATAGATGACACTTTCGAGAGCGCATCGACGTTGCAGCACATACCGATCGACGGCGCGATCGATTTCGAGTACTACGAAGGGACAGCGGCACCGGGGATGGGCGATGATCCGGTGGAGCATGGTTCGACGACGACCGCCGCGGACGACCAGGATGGGATATGGGAAAACGCGGATTTCACGTCCGTGGACAATTACATGTGGATCAGGTACGAGGTCGACATTCCGTTAATCGCCGGGGATGCGAACGATTACGTGACATCGTTCACGGTGGTCGCCGATTGAGAGACCGCATCGAGTCACTTACGATATCATGATGGTGCGGGGGGAGGGATTCGACCGTGATGACGCTTCGCGTCATCCGGGTTTGGAAACAGGATGGGAAGAAATGCTGCCCGGTTTCCAAACACCCCACGCCTGCT
>JAKEGO010000140.1 GCA_022615805.1 Thermoplasmata archaeon | reverse complement strand
GCTTGGTGTTGGGGGTCCTAAGGGGGCGCCCAGTGCCGGAGAGAAATTGTTAAGCCTGCCGCCTGGGGAGTACGGTCGCAAGACTGAAACTTAAAGGAATTGGCGGGGGAGCACCGCAACGGGAGGAGCGTGCGGTTCAATTGGATTCAACGCCGGAAAACTCACCGGGAGCGACGGCTATATGAAGGCCAGCCTGACGAGCTTGCTCGATTTGTCGAGAGGTGGTGCATGGCCGCCGTCAGTTCGTACCGTGAGGCGTTCTGTTAAGTCAGATAACGAACGAGACCCTCGCCCCTAGTTGCTACCGCCTCCTCCGGGAGGTGGGCACCCTAGGGGGACCGCGGCCGCTAAGGCCGAGGAAGGTGAGGGCGACGGTAGGTCCGTATGCCCCGAATCTCCCGGGCAACACGCGCGCTACAAAGGACGGGACAATGGGTTCCGACATCGAAAGGTGAAGGCAATCCCGAAACCCGTTCGTAGTTCGGATTGTGGGCTGTAACTCGCCCACATGAAGCTGGAATCCGTAGTAATCGCGGGTCAACATCCCGCGGTGAATGCGCCCCTGCTCCTTGCACACACCGCCCGTCAAGCCATCCGAGTTGGGTCCGGATGAGGGCACCTTTCATGGGGTGTTCGAATCCGGGTTCAGCGAGGAGGGCTAAGTCGTAACAAGGTATCCGTAGGGGAACCTGCGGATGGATCACCTCCTACGCAATAAGGGGGGCTTCGGCCCCCCACCCTTTGTCTCACCGTCAAGTGTCAAAAACGTACTTTTTTAAACTTCGGTCCTACATTGGGTAGGTAAGCTCCGATATGAGAAAAAGCACGTCCAAAAAGGGACTACCCTTGGCTTTCACCGGTTGAATGACGGGTAGGCCTGTACTGTTCGCTTCTTCCTTGACTAAATTGGTAGAGCCTTGTTCCCATATGGGTACAGTGACCATCGATCCGATTCCTAGGCCAATAGTGGGATCGTTCCATGACGGTGATCCGTTCATCTGACGACTGATCCCGTTAGACACCCGACCGGTAGGCCTCGGCGTCGATCAGGTCGTACCTCCTCGCGGCGGCGGATATCCCCTTCCGGAAGATCAGTATCCCCCACAGCAGGGCCGCCATGGCCGAGATCATGCCGATCAGGTAGTCCCAGTTCAGGAGCAGCGCAGGGATGCCGCCTATGAAGGCGGCGACGGCGAAGGCGACGATCACCATCAATATCTGTATGAGCAGGTCGGGCATCCCGCGCCCCATCTGGTCGAAGTTCGGATAGGACGCGGCGCCATATGTGCCGATCCCGACGAAGGCCAGGAGGAAGGCGTTCGCCTCGACGAAGAGGAAGACCACCACCTCGAGGGGGAACCTCCCCATCAACGGGATGGCGAGCGCGGTCCCCATGATCACCGGCCACGCGACGAGGAACACCGCCATCGCCTTGGCCCACATGACCTCGCCGCCGCGCAGCGGCAGGGATTTCAGGTTCCAGAGCGCCTTTCCCTCCACGCCGACCATCGCAAGGGATGACAGCGCCCCGAGCAGGAGGCTGTTGATGAAGATGGCGAAACCGACCAGAAGGGGGTAGATGTACTTCTGCCGCTCCATCCTGTCGGCCCTGTCCTCCTCCCACTCGTCCCGCTCCTCGTCCGTCATCTCGTCCCAGACGTCCGGAGGAGGCCGTTTCGCGTCCTCCGGCGTGACGATCTGCATGGGGAAGAAGGCGAAGGTGATGACGAGCAGCGCTGCGATCGACACCGTCACGAGCAGGTTGCCCACGAACTCGCGCTCCCGGATGGCGATCTTGAGCTCCTTGGCCAGCATGGCCGAGTGCTTCCGCCCCCATATTCGTCTCCCGGCTATGGTCAGGTTCTCCGGGGCCTCCATCGGGCCAGAGGCGCCCATCTTCGAGGAGTGGCGGACCCAGGACGTGGCGACGAGGGGTATCGCGAGGAGGAGCGCCTCCAGAGCTATCACGAGGAGGAGGGCCAGGAGGATCAGGTAGAACGGCTTCGGCTCCATCGCGTTGCCGGAGAGCCCGGTGACGAAGTACAGGAGGACCCCGATGTACATCTCGGGCAACAGGAGGGTCAATGTCCTTCTCAGGGGCCTTACCTGGAGTTTTATCGGTATCGAGAACCCGATGATCAGCGCCATGATGAGGAAAACGAGCATCTCCGTCAGGAGCCCTGGGCCAAGGGTCCCCGGGCCCAGGCCGGAGAGGCCAGCGACGGCCACGGCGGCCCAGATCAGGCCAAGCGCGAGGAGGAACAGGGTCGAGAGGAGGATGCCGTTGAGGAGGAGGCGATTGCGGACCATCTCGGCCTCCGTCAGCGGGGACGATATCACGTACTGGAGCTCCCTGGACTTCAGGAACCTGTTGTACGTGTAAATGATCGACCTCGACAGGAGGATGCCGAAGAGGATGAGGACCGCCTCGCGGCGCTCGATGCCGGGATCGAAGTCGGACTCCATGGCATAGAGTACGCCGCGCACGAGGACCATGGTCAGCCCTGTGACGGAGACGAGGATGAACGCGGAGAGGACCAGGTGCTTCCTCATCCTCTCGTTCAGCGTGCGCCATGTCGCCAGGAGCTCGGCGTCAAGGAGGGGGCGCGTCTCCATATCTCGTCCTCCGGATGATCTCGATGAAGGCGTCCTCGAGCGAGCCCTTCCCCGTTCGCCCCACGATGTCGGCGACGGTGCCCTCCTCCACCTTGTTACCCCTGTGCAGGACGACGATGCGATCGCACATCCGCTCCGCGAGATCGACGATGTGGGTGCTGAGGAGGATGACGTTGCCGTGATCAGCATACTGACCGAGCCAGTCGCGCATCCGCCGGGAGGAGACGGGGTCGATCCCGGATAGCGGTTCGTCGAGGAGGAGGACGCTCGGCCGGTGGCCGATGGCCGCCATGAAGGCGGTCTTCTGGACCATCCCCTTGGAATACGTCGATATGTACTCGTCGAGATGATCGGCCAGCTCGATGTGCTCCGCCATCTGCTGGTGGAACCTCTCCCCCTCCTCCTCGGGGACGTTGCGGAGGTCGCGGGTGAGCCTGAGGAACTCCCTCCCCGTCAACCTCTCGTAGAGGTGGGGGTTCTCCGGCATGTAGCCCGTCAGCTCCTTGACCTTCAGGGGTTCGGCGACGACGCTGTGGCCGGCCACGGTGACGTCCCCCTCGGTCGGCCGGAGGAGCCCCGCCATGATGGAGAGGGTCGTCGTCTTCCCTGCCCCGTTGGTCCCCAGGATGCCGACGATCTCGCCCTTGCGGGCGCCGAACGAGAGGCCGTTCACGGCTGCGTCGACCGAGCCCTCGTACCACTTGTAGAGCTTCCTGACCCTCAGCATTCGCATGGGGATGGCGAGGAAGGTATATATCGTTGAGGGCGGAATTATCGAGACATGCACCAATCTGTATTAATACGGTGCCTCCCATCGAAAACAGGAAGGTTCGAGGGGATAAAATGAAAGCGTACCAAGGCGGCGATGGCCCCCGCGGTAGAACGGTGCCGGTGGACGGAGAAGGAATGCGAGCGTGCAGGGTGGCGCTCGCATTCCTGGCGGCGATGGCCGTCCTCGGCGTACTCATTCCGGCCGGCGCGGATGCGCTGACATGGATCGTCGACGACGATGCGGGATCGTGGGCGGACTTCACGACGGTGGGGGAGGCGTTGGACGCATCGGTTGCGGGGGATGTCATACTCGTGTACAATGGAACATACGATGAGAACCTCCTTGTCGATGTTGCCGTGAGCATCCACGGGAACGGTTCCGCGGTCACCACCATCCAGGGGAACGGTACAGACAATGTGACGGTCATCGCGGCAAATGGTGTGCGGATGTCCGGACTTCGGCTCGTCGGATCGGCCTCGAACGGGTTCAACGCCGGAATATTCGTCGATGCCGATAGCGTCGAGATCTTCGACAACGAATGCTCCGGCAACGAGCACGGCATATTCGTCAGTCATGCATCGAATGTGACCGTTCGCGGCAACGTCGCGAACCTCTGCGACAAGAACGGGATCATCCTGTACCACTCCTTCGAATGCACTGTGGAGAACAGCACCTGCGAGGAGAACGGCATCAACGGGATAAGGCTAATGGATGCGGACGCATGTGAAGTCCGCTGGAACACCTGCGACAGGAACGACGAGATGGGCATTGTCGCCGACACAGGCTCGAGCGACAATCACCTCGGGAATAACACCGTCCGTGACAGTCGCATTCATGGCATCCAGGTCATGGATTCGGACCTGAACACCCTCGAGAACAACACCATCGAAGGGTCAGGGGAGCACGGCATCGCCATCGAATCCTCCGCCGACACCGATGTGCTTGGCAACAGGATGAGTGGCTGTTCCGAATTCGGCTTACACCTCTCGGACACCGTGGACTCAAGCATCGATGGGAACACCGCTTCCACCGACAGATGGGGCTTCGTCATTGACGATGACCGGGGCTCTGCCATCACCTCCAACGTCTGCACGGGGTCCTACAAGAACGGCGTGGTCGTCCGGTGGTCCGATGGGACTGTCCTGGAAGCGAATGCTCTCGATGACAACGGCGAACATGGCATCAGGATCTATCTCTCGACATCGGTGGCCCTGACCGACAGCCGTATGGACGACAACGGCGAGTTCGGCCTGCATCTCGAGGGTTCGCGGGATTGCATCATCGAAGGGAACCTCGGCGAAGGGAACCGTTGGGGAGCGGTCGTCGACAACGACACCGCCTCGAACCTCTCGTTGAACAACCTTTCCTTCTCGGAGAAGAACGGGATCGTCCTCCGATGGTGCGCCGATACTATGCTCATCGGAAACGACCTCGTTTCGAACGTTGAGCATGGGCTGCGGCTCTACATGACCCGCAACATCACTATTTACGGGAACAGACTGATTGCGAACGGCGACGATGGCCTGATGATCGACGAGGACTGCTCGGATACATCGGTCTCATGGAACCTGCTGTCAGGGAATGGGGCGTCCACCGCTGGATATGGCATTCGCATCAGCTCGACCGCGTATGACAACCTCATTCACCACAACGAATTCACGGACAACGATCGGACGCCGCAGGCGTACGATGATGGCTCAGGAAACCGCTGGGACGACGGTTCCGAAGGGAACAATTGGTCCGATTACAGCGGCACGGATGGTGACTCTGATGGCATCGGCGATTCCGTCTATGACATCGCAGGTGCGGCCGATGCGGCCGACAGGTACCCTCTGATGGCATCTAATGGCAGCACCGTCCCGGAATTCGACGTCCGCGTCGTCTCGCTCGACCTGACCCCTCCGGTCCTGATGGTCGGGGACATCGTCTCGGTGGAGGCGACGGTCCGGAACATCGGCACCAACGGGACGTCATGCAGCTTCATGATCGGATGGACAGGCCCGAAGGGGAGCGGAACTCTGGTCAACTCCACGACCGCGGAGCTCGCCCCAGGGGATGTCGAAACCGCCTTGGCATCATGGAACACCACGACGCTTGCGGACGGGATCTACGTCGTGACCGCCGTCGCCGACGCGGAGGATTCGATAGCCGAGAAGGACGAGGGCAACAACGTTCAGCTCGTTAAGTACTTCATCCGCAGGAACACAACGACTATCATCGTTGACGACGACGGCGGGAGATGGGCGCATTTCACTTCGGTCCAGGATGCGCTGGATTCATCCGTCGACGGGGATACGATCAAGGTCCTTTCGGGAACGTACCGCGAGAACGTGCGGGTCTCACGGACAGTGAGGCTCCTGGGCAATGGGACCGCCGATGCGACGATCGATGGCATGGGCCGTGGGAACGTCTTGGCGATCGCCGCCGATGACTGCTCCGTGTCCGGGTTCTCGTTCGTCCATTCAGGTGACGAATGGTACAGCGCGGGCGTATACGTCGATGCCGATGGT
>JAKEGO010000139.1 GCA_022615805.1 Thermoplasmata archaeon | reverse complement strand
TCGGCCTTCATCAGGAGGGGGTTCAACCTCGGAAGGGCGCAGAAACAGTTCCCGCACGTGGGCCTGGCGCTGCCCATCGTCATGCTGGGGTTCCTCGTCTTGATGTCGTACTTCGACACCGCGGACGGCGTGCCAGTGATCAGGGAGTCGGCGGCCGGCCCGGGCTCGCTTCACGCCGCCCTCGGCGTCTCGCTGACCGCCGGGCTGGCGGTGGGCTTCCTGGCCCAGAGGACGAGGTTCTGCACCATCGGCGGCATGAGGGACGCGGTGCTCATCCGCGACTTCCACCTCCTGCTCGGCGTCCTGTCGCTGGTCGTCGCCGCCTTCCTCACCAACTTCCTCGTCTACCCGGACCAGTGGAACCCCGGCTGGGACGACCAGCCGCTGGCCCACGGCGAGGGGATATGGAACTTCCTCGGAATGGCCCTCGCGGGGCTGGCGTTCGTCCTCGCCGGCGGCTGTCCGGGGAGACAGCTCGTCCTGTCGGGGGAGGGCGACAGCGATGCGGCGACGTTCGTCGTCGGGATGATCGCCGGCGCGGCCTTCGCGCACAACTTCTTCACCGCAAGCGGCCCCACGGCGAAGGGAGGCGTCGCCGTCTGGGGGCCGAATGCCGTGGTGCTCGGACTCGCGATCGTTGCCATCATCGGCCTCACCATGAGGCAGAGGGACTGAGGAGTGATCACAATGGAGAGGATAGACGTCAGGGGGCTCTCGTGCCCGAACCCGCTCGTCATGACCGAGAACGTGATGAAGAGGCTCGGGAAGGGGTCGTTCGAGGTGATCGGCGACACGGGGACGGCACGCGCGAACATCCTGCGGGTCGCGAAGGAGAAGGGCTGGAAGGCCGAGGAGCGCAAGGAGGGTGGCGACTTCGTCATCACTCTGCGCCGTTGAGAGGCAGCGAAAACCTAAAGGACCCAGGCCCCGTAGGCGGTGCAGAATGATCTACCTCGACAACGCCGCGACATCGTGGCCGAAACCGGAGGCCGTCCTCGAGGCGATGACGGCCTTCATGCGCGACATCGGCGCGAACCCGGGCCGGTCGGGCCACCGGCTCTCGGTCGAGGCCGGACGCACCGTGCTCGACGCCCGCGAGGCCGTCGCGGAGCTCCTCTCGATCCGCGACCCCATGCGCGTCGTCTTCGGCCTCAACGCCACCGATGCCCTCAACCTCGCCATCCGGGGGACCCTCCGCCCCGGGGACCACGTCGTCACCGGGAGCATGGAGCACAACTCCGTGATGCGGCCGCTGAGGGACCTCGAGGCGGAGGGGGTCGAGCTCACGGTGGTCCAGGCGTCCCCCGAGGGGTTCATGGACCCGGTCGACGTCTCGGAGGCCATGCGGCCGGGGACCAGGCTCGTCGCGATGATCCACGCGTCCAACGTGGTCGGCAGCCTCCTCTCCATCAGGGACATCGGCGCCATCGCGAGGGACGCCGGAGCGCTCTTCCTCGTCGACGCCGCGCAGACGGCCGGTTGCTGTCCCATCGACGTCGGGCGCGACAACGTGGACCTGCTCGCCTTCACGGGCCACAAGGGACTTCTCGGGCCGCAGGGGACCGGGGGCCTCGCGTTCGGTCCGGACGTCGACGTCTCCCGGGTCCGGCCGCTGAGGTCGGGCGGGACCGGGAGCAGGTCGGAGCACGAGGTCCAGCCCGACTTCCTCCCCGACAGGTACGAGAGCGGGACGATGAACGGCGTCGGCCTGGCGGGACTCGCGGCGGGGGTCCGCTATGTCCTCGAAAGGGGAGTGGACGACATCCGCGGGCACGAGGTTGGGCTGGTCCGGCGGTTCATCGATGGCGTCCGCGGCATCGAAGGCATCGACCTGTACGGCGGCGGGGACGCCCGGAGGCAGACCGCGACGCTATCCATCAACCTCCGCGGCGAGGCGCCCTCCGACGTCGGCCTGGCCCTCGACGAGGACCACGACATCCTCTGCCGCGTGGGCCTCCACTGCGCCCCGGCGGCGCACAGGACCATCGGGACCTTCCCGGATGGGACCGTCCGCCTCTCGTTCGGCGCGTTCAATTCGAGGGGGGCCGTCGACGCCGCCCTCGACGCCCTGAGGGGGATGGTCGGTCGATGATCCGCAGAAAGCCGACCGAACCGACGGGCGTCGCGCTGTTCCATTCGACGAGCCTCGCCATCCGCGGCGAGAGGATCGCGAGGAAGGGGGGCCTGAAGGTCAAACTCGTGCCGACCCCGAGACACCTCAGTTCGGACTGCGGGACTGCGCTCAGGTTCAGGATGGAGGACATCGATGCTCTGAGGGCACTCTTCAGGGCATCGTCGCTCGAGTGCGACGACATGATCCCGTTGTAACAATGATCATCGACCGATGGCTAAAAAAAATCATAAATACGAACGGAAAACCGCGGTCGACTTGCTTTTTCATCGATGCATTGACGTTCTGGAGGATAGAATGATAGACCGGCGCCGCGGTCGAACGTTGGTTTTAAATACCCAACGGGGATAGGCGTGCGTCCGATGGTCCCCCTGGATGGGGGCCTCAGGAGATGGGACGTATGGCCGAGCGCACGATGAACAGGTGGATCGTCGTCGTCTTCGCGATCCTCATCCAGTTGGCACTTGGAGCGATATACGCGTGGTCCGTCTTCACGCCCGGGCTCACCCTCCCGCTCGAGGAGGACGGGTTCGAGCAGGACGCCACGATCGTCATCGACGGTGTGACGTACACGGTGGTCCTCGGGGAGGTCCTGGATTCGCCGGTCGTCGACTCGGCCGCACAGGAGGCGACCGTCTCGATCATCGACCCTGATGGCGATCCGTACCCGGGGACCATCGAACTGACCATCGCCTCGCACATCGCGGACGAGGACGGCGCCGAGGTGTCGAAGGTTATCGTCAAGGGCGACACCAAGTACGAGAAGGACGACCCGAAGTACGACTACGTCGTGGCGTACGCCGGCGACGAGACCTCGTTCGACGCGTACATCACCGCCAACGGCAACTGGCACTTCGTGATCGCGGTCTCGGACTCCGGGGGAGCGTCCGTCGAGGACGGCAACGCGAACATCCTCGTCAACGACGGCATTGTGGGCGACTTCGGCTTCACCGCCACCGAGTCGCAGATGATATTCTCGGCGGGGCTCGCGACCTTCGCCGTCATGACCATCGTGGGCGGCAAGGTCCTCTCCCCGAAGATAGGCCCGCGGTGGACCGCCATGCTCGGCGGCATCCTCCTCGGCTCGGGCTATATCGGAGCGGGCGCTGCCGGGACGACCTTCATGTCGCAGATAGCACTCATCGGCATCGTCGGCGGCGCCGGCATCGGCCTCGCCTACGTCGTGCCCATCGCGGTATGCGTCAACTGGTTCCCGGACAGGAAGGGGCTGATCACGGGCATGGGCGTCGCTGGATTCGGCTTCGGCGCCTTCCTGTGGGTCCAGCTCGGCAACGGGTACCTGGGGACGCTCATCGCCGACATGGGCATACTCGCGGTATTCACGCTCTACGGCCTGATCTTCCTCGCCATGACCGTCGTCTCCTCGCTCTTCATGGTGAACCCGCCCGAGGGTTACAGGCCGAGGGGATGGTCGCCGCCGGCGAAGGGCGCGAAGGCGTCGTCCTCCGGAGGCGTCGAGTTCGAGTCGGGCGAGATGCTCCGCACCCGCCAGTTCTGGACCGTCTGGCTCCTGTTCGTGTTCGGCGCTCTCGCCGGCCTGATGGTCATCGGCAACATCGCCATCTTCGGCATCGACGCGCTGCAGGACTCGGGGTTCGAGAAGGACGAGGCCACGATGATAGCCGCGAACGCGATGGCCCTCTTCGCCATCACGAACGGCATCGGCCGGATCGCCTGGGGCGCGGTGTCGGACAGGCTCGGGAGGGCGCGGTCGATATTCCTCATGTCCCTCACACAGGGCCTCCTGGTGCTCGCCTTCCTCTACATGGGCGCGAACCCGTGGACCTTCACCGTCGTCGCCATGGCCATCGGGTTCAACTTCGGCGGCAACTTCACGCTCTACCCGACCATAACGGCCGACTTCTTCGGGAACAAGAGCGTCGGGCGCAACTACGGCTTCGTCTTCACCTCGTACGGCGTGGGCGGCATCGTCGGGCCGATACTCGGGGGCTACGCCTCCGAGACCGACGCCGGCTTCGCCATGGCCTTCGTGCCCGCCGGCGTACTGTGCCTGATCGGAGCCGCACTCGCGCTGACGCTGTCCCCGCCCCGTGCGAGGCGCACGCCGGTCAAGGTGAAAAAGGCCGGGACCAAGGACGACGCGCCCTCCGAGGGCCATTCGTGCGCCGACGAGAAATGCAAGGCGGCGGACCATACATCGCATGAGGACAACGAGGACGAGGCCATCGACGGGACCGGTGACGGGAGTGAGGCGGACGAGGCCTCGGACGGTGCCCCGGAGGATGGCGGCCACGACGTGGACGATGAGGAGAATGGGTCCATCGAGGAATGAGGGCCTAATCTGATGCTCTCGATAGGAACGTCCGGAGAATTCCACGCTATGTCGGGCGTCGCGAACGTTCGCGTTGGCCCTTAACTGTCCTTCGGTCCGACCGTTCAGATAAGTTCGCCGCGGGCGACCAGTTGCACCTTGCCGCCCACCCTGACATCGATGCCGCCGCCCTCCTTCCTTTCCGCCCTGAGGAGTATCATCGACGGCCTGCCGATCTCGAAGCCCTGCTCGACGCGGATGTCTATCGCGTCCTTCCCGAGGACGCCGTGCTCCACGAGGTAGGCGGCGAGGCAGCCGTTCCCGCTCCCCGTGGCGGGGTCCTCCGGGATGCCGAGGGGATCGGCGAACACGCGGACGTTGAGGTCGTTCTCCCTCGAGTACGTCTCGGTCGTGAAGCAGAGGACGCACCTCGCCTCGAGCCCTTGCATCATCTCCTCCAACACGGTCCGGGACACCCGCACGCGGCGGAGCGCCTCGAGGGTCCTGAGTGGGACGATGAGGATCGGGAGCCCGGTCGAGACCTCCTGGATGGGGAAATGGCCGTCGATGTC
>JAKEGO010000138.1 GCA_022615805.1 Thermoplasmata archaeon | reverse complement strand
GGCGGCACCCTCCTCCAGCACATGAAGGAGCTCGCGCTCCACACGGACATCGGGGAGGACGACCGGGTGTTCTACTTCACGACCTGCGGCTGGATGATGTGGAACTGGCTCGTCTCCGCGCTCTCCCTGGGGGCGACCATCCTCCTCTTCGACGGCAATCCGTTCTATCCGGACCCGGGACGGCTCTTCAGGATGGCGGACGATGAGCGCATGACCGTCTTCGGCACGTCCGCCAGGTACATCGCCTCGGTGGAGAAGGCGGGCCTTAGGCCGCGGGAGTCGTTCGACCTGTCGACCCTCAAGGCGATGACGTCCACCGGGTCGCCCCTCTCCCCGGAGTCCTTCGAGTTCGTCTACCGCGACGTGAAGCGGGACATCCAGCTCGCCAGCATCGCCGGCGGGACCGATCTGATCTCCTGCTTCGGGCTCGGGAACCCGACGGTGCCCGTCTGGCGCTCCGAACTGCAGGTGAGGGGGCTCGGCATGGCCGTCGACGCGTTCGACGGGGACGGGAGGCCGGTGCGAGAGACGCAGGGCGAGCTCGTCTGCACGCGCTCCTTCCCGTCGCAGCCGGTCGGCTTCTGGAACGACCCCGAGGACGCGAAGTACAGGACGGCGTACTTCGGCGTCTACCCGAACGTGTGGCGCCACGGCGACTTCGTCGAGGTCACGGGGCACGGCGGCGTCATCTTCTACGGCCGCAGCGACGCGACCCTCAATCCGGGCGGGGTCAGGATCGGCACATCGGAGATCTACCGCCAGGTCATGCTGGTCGACGAGGTCGTCGACTCCATCGTGATCGACCAGGCATGGGAGGGGGATACCAGGATCGTGCTGTTCGTCCAGCTGAGGGAGGGGCTCTCGCTGGACGACGCCCTCGGGGACCGCATCAGGAGGACCATCAGGACCAACGCCACACCGAGGCACGTCCCCGCGGTCATCCTGCAGGTCCCCGACATCCCGAGGACAATCAGCGGGAAGAAGGTCGAGCTCGCCGTGAGGAAGGTGGTCCACGGGGAAGAGGTGAAGAACCGCGACGCCCTGGCGAACCCGGAGGCGCTCGAGCACTTCAGGGACAGACCAGAGCTCCGGTGAAGGTTCACTCTCTGTCTTCCATCGTCAGCCGGTGCCTGGACAGCATCCGCGGCCTGAACCGCAGAGGATGGAAGTCAACGACGGGGCAGGGGCCGAGGCATTCCTTGCAGCGGGTGCAGAGGCCTTCATCGAAGGCGAGGCCGCCATTCTCGAGCGTCAGAGCGCCCGCCGGGCACCGCGCGGTGCAGATGCCGCAGGCGACGCAGGAGTGCGCGCGGACGATCAGGTTCAGGGCCTGGTCACGGTCGCGCCCCTCGATGACGACGCCATCCCCGGTCCTCTCGATCCTCACGTCGGAGGCGTCGAGGATGGGGAGCAACCTCAGATCATGCTCGCCCGCCTGCGCCGTGACGTGCCCCTCGCGCCTGCCGAACCTCAGGGCGTCCGCGTGCCTCGCCTCGTGGGATTCAGGGTCCGCCTCCACGTCGTGTTCGCCCGGGTGCCGCCACCGCCATAGGCCCCTCACGACCCATTCCGGGGGAAGGCCGACGCTCTCGGCGTAGGCTGTCAGGGCGTCCGTCCACCACGAGAGGTCGACGTGCTCGGCCATGAGCCGCCCCTCCGCCTCGTCCGCGGCGGGGCAGATGCTGCACCCGATCCGCTCGAGGCCCTTCTCGTACCACGGGTTCACCTCCGCGCCCTTCCACCGGAGGTACAGCCACACGTGCAGGGCCGTCCAGTCCTGTATCGGGCTGAAGGCCCGCTGTCCGGGGACCCATGGGTTGTCCCACCTCGCGCCGGACCGGGCCCGCGATTGGGACTCGTAGCGTCTCTGGCCTATGAACGAGAGCACACCGCCGGGGAAGGCCTTTCTGATGGCCAGGGCGGTCGGACCGAGCTTGTTCGTCTTGCAGCACCACCTGTAGTCCTTGGCCGGCGGCCCGAAGTGGACCATCGCCGCAGCGAAGGCGTCGCCAGCCTCCGCGACCGTCAGCTCGAGGCCGTGGCGTTCGGCGGTGCGCACGATGTACTCGCGGGTCCCAGGGAGCTCGAGGCCGGTGTCGATGAAGAGGAGGCGGGGCCGGAGGCCGGCCTCCAGTGCGATGAGCAGGGTGGCGAGGCTGTCCTTGCCGCCGCTGAACGAGACGACGTCGGGCAGGGCGAGGTCCTCCGAGACGCGACGGACCTGGCCGACGGCCCTCTCCTCGATCCTCCGGAGCTCGTCGACGTTGGCTGCGACCGCGTCGTCGAGGGTCGCCGGCAGTTCGTGGTACCCGACCCCCTCGAGGCGGCTCCTGACCTTGACGGCGACACCGCGACCCGATCCGTCCATCGCGGTGGAGCCCATGCGGGCGCGGCCCGCCGCGACGACCCCGCCTTCGACGGTCACCACGACCTCGCCCCCCTCGCGGACCTCCGGGGACGCTTCGAGAGCACCGGGCGCCATCAGGTTGGAGCTCGCCGCAAGCGAGGCGCGGGCGCCGGGGTCGGCCTCGACGATGCCCTTCGAGGGGGCCATCGTCGCGGCGAAGTCGGCCCTCGGGAGGAACGCCTCTCTCTCGCGGAGGACCCCCGCGACCGCGCCTCCGATGATGATCTCCTCCATGCCGTCCTGAGAGGAGATGGCGTTCAGGATGACGAGGCGGCCGCGCAGCGGCTCGCGGGCCGGGGCGAACCCCGATTCGATGGCCCGGCGGATGTCCTCGAGGTCCCTCTGCATCGCAGGCCGGACGTCGCCCGGGGGGCTGTATGCGACCGGCCGGGCCGCCGTGCCACACGTGGAGCACCGCGGGCCAAGGAGAGGGACGTTGCAGCGGTCGCACCAGCCGAGGTCCAGCCTACCGAGGAACGGCTTCACCATGCCGGACGATGGCCGCACCCGATAGAAAAGGGTATTGTCAAATAGCCGTCGGCCGCTCCGGTCCCATGGATTCGAGGGGTACGGACCCGCCCTTGCGAGCCCGCAGGGACCTGTCGGGGCCATTGCTCGTACTGGCCGGACTCGTCATGATGGTGCCGACCGTCGCGGAGGACATGTCCATCGTCCTTGCCGGCGATCCCGTCCTGTTCGTTGGGATCATCGCTTCTTCTTTGCCCCCTTCTTGGGCCCGGCCTTCTTCGTAGGGACCACCGTCCCGCTCGCAGCCGCCCTGGTGCCCATGTCGGTGATCTCCCACACGCCGCGCGGGGAGTCCTTCTTGATCAGGCCCTCCTTGACCATCTTGTTCCTCACGATCTGCGCGGTGTGGCGCCACCTCTGCTGGGATGGGACCGAGGGCACGGGCTGTCTGTCGAACTCGTTGAGGGTGCTCTTCATCAGCTCGTAGACCCTGTCGAGGACCTCGGACGTCTTCGCCTTCCCGCCCATGTCGTCCAGCGCCTTCAGGATGGGGTCCCAGTAAGCGGTCTCCGCCGTCTTCGAGCCGCGGGGTATCCGCTTAGTCGTCCTGCGGGACCGGCCGACGGGTCCTCCCTCGAGGTGGGCGGACACTAGGTCGTAGAGCTCGTCAAGCTCGTCCCCCGCGCTCTGGAGCGAGGCGCGTACGCGGTCGATCCGCGTCGCCGTCTCGATGACGACGCGGGTGCGAGCCCAGTCACCCTCCTGGACGGCCTTTTTCCCGACCTTCTGGAGTTCCCTCGTGAGCCTGTCGACATCCTTCAGGACGCCTTCCATCGTTCCCGATATCTCCGTCTTCGCCAAGAGCATTCCTCCGATGCGTGGTCATCTCATTGGCCCTTACTTAATTATTTTTACGAACGCGGTGATATCCATGCCATCGTGATGCATGTCGCAATATGATCACAATGGAACGTTCCGAAAATGAGCCATTGAACG
>JAKEGO010000137.1 GCA_022615805.1 Thermoplasmata archaeon | reverse complement strand
GGTCGTCCCGTTCGGATATGTCAGCAGGAACGAGAGGCCGTACTCCCACCTCATCTCATCGTAGTAGACGAGGACGTACCACTGACCCGAAGTGTCGAGGTCGGTCTCGAGGACCGTCGTCGAGGGCCACGCCCGCACAGGGGAGTTCATGGCCCGCACGATGCGTCCGTCATCGTCGTAGAGCCTGAGATGGCCGTTTAAATCGCCTCGCGAAAAGTCGATGCTCTCCACCGACATCCTGATCCGCGTGCCCGTGGGGACGTCGATGACGCTGTCGTATGTGTATCCGGAGTAACCAGCGTCCGTGACGTTGAAGAAGTAATGGCGGTGGTTGGAGGCGTATGAGCCGGCGCAGCCCACGTGGGTCCCGACGACCTCGCCGTCGATCGTTATCGTGATGTTGTAGGCCCAGTAGAGCCCCTGATAATAGACGTCGACGCACCAGGTCCCGTTCGCCTCGAGGATGTAATCGAAGGAGCGCGTGCCCCACGACTCGACGCTGCCCATGGCCCATCCCGCGGCGGTCCAGACGCTGTCCCAGCTGCCTGGGTCCGTCTCGGAGTATCGGAGCCTGACGTATGGATCATATCCGTTGTTCGACCAACGGAGCGACTCGACGGTTATCTCGATGGTCTGACCCTCCTCGGCCTCGAGCACTGTGTCGTATGTGAAGACGTCGTCGGTCCCGTTTACCTCCAGATAGTAGTACCGCCACGTCGATGTCTGCGAGCCGACCTGAGCGGCGTGCCTGAAGTGCATTGGCATCCCGTCGGCGTCCGTGACGTTGATGTAAAGGATGAGATCCCACCGCGGGCCCTCGAACCAGACGCCGACCGTCCAGTTCCCCTCCGCGTCGGCGGTGTAGGTCAGCGTCCTCGTCCCCCAGTCCGATGTCTCGTAGTCGTAGGACCCCATGACGCTGCCCGTCGGGCTCGCGATATAAACGCGGCAATCGTAGCTGCTGCTCGTGTATCCGAGGCTGACGACCGTCACCTCGATCTCCGTTCCCTTCTTCACGGGTATCCGGTCGGGCAGAACGTAGTCCTCCGCCGCCACGGTGACGAGGTTCGGGGGGCCGTTGTTGGTCTCGTCCGACTCCTCGACCGCGCCGTTGGCGTCGGCCGCGGCGGTGAAATTGTAATTCCCGGCGGCCATGATGTATGTGAACTCGGCATGGTCCGTTCCACCTGCCTCGAGGCCCGGGAAGGTGACCTCGGGATGGGATGTGCCGCCGACGTACTCCGTCAGGGCAGTCCCGTTGCGGTAGAACCTCACCGCGAAGGACCTGTTCGTGGCCGCGCCGATGTTCTCCACCGTCGCGTTGAACCTGAGGATGTCGCCGTCGCTGAGGGTGCCGATCGGATCGGCGTCGAACACGACCTCGTGATCGAGGTCCGTGACCAGCAGGTCGGCGCGCTGGACCTCGGCGAGCGCCTCGGCCCGGCCGTTGTTGTCCTCGTGGTATTCCGTCACCACATCGTTCACGTCCGCCTCCGCGGACAGGGTCCATGTCCCCGGGGAGGCCGTCCACGGCAGGCTGACGTCCGCCGAAGCGCCGTCATCCAGACCGGCAACGGTGACCGTTCCGATCGACGCTCCGTCGACGAAGAGCTCGACGGCGAAGGTGTCCCGAAATCCCCTGCTCCCTGCGTTCATCACCGTGGCGTTCATGGATATCGTGTCGCCGTCTGCAAAGGCCGAGGGCCATGTCCAAACGTCGGAGATCATGAGGTCCGGGCCGCGGACGTGGAACGGCAGGGGGGACCATTCGTTGTCCCCCTCGTCGCTCTCGTCAACGACGTCGTACGGGTCGACCTCCAGGACGATGGTATGGTTGCCGGTCCAGGCGGACCAAGCGACGTACGCGGTAGTCTCGCCGCCAGCGCCGATGCTCGACACGTCCACGAGCGCCTCGATGACCCCGTCGACGAGGATCGCCAGATGGACGTCGTGGAGGGTCGCGCTGCCGCCATTCTCGACGACCACCTCGAAGAGCACGCCGCCCTCGTCGTAGTAGGTCCTCGAATCGTACCTGACGTCGTTGATCGTCAGGTCGGCACGCTGGATGCTCGGTATCGAGGGGCTAGCGCCATTGTTGGCCTCGTCGTCCTCGCTGACCTCGTCGAGGCAGTCGACGACGAAGGACGGACGGGTGCCGGTCGCCCGGACCTTCCACGTGAAAGCCGCCGTCGTACTGTTGTGAGGACCGATGCCCGCGATGCGGACGGTCCTCGCGATCTCGCTCCCGAGGTACATGCCGACGTGGAACCCGCCCGCTGCAACGTCCCCGGTGTTGTTCAGCGTCAGGTCGAAGGTCACGGTCTCGCCGTCGGTGGTGGGCTGGGTGAACGATACGATCCCTATCTCCAGGTCGCGGCTGCCGACATGGACCCTGATCGTCAGGGTGTTGTCCATCTCGTCGGTCTCGGGTATCTCGTTGGTCTGGTCGACGAAGGCGGTCAGCCAAGTGCCGCCCGGGAGCGCCGTCCACTGGAAGCTCACGTTGACCGAGGAGCCGCCCGCGAGGGACGCGACGGTGTGGCGGGCGACGGGTTCGCCGTCGGCGAGGAGGTCCACGTGGAACGGCTCGCCGCAGGACGAGCCATCGTTGCGCACGGTCACGTTGACGGTCGCCAGTTCGCCGCTGAGCGGCGGAGACGGGCACGCGATGCCCGTCACGCGGAGGTCGGGCCTGCCCGTGCTGACGACCGTCGAGTCGGCGTTGTTGCCCTCGTTCGTTTCCGCGATGGCGCCCGTCGCGTCCGCGACGACCGTCACCGTGTGACCGCCGTGCGATGGGTTCCATATCACGGTCGCCGTCACATCCGAGCCGGACGCGGGAACCGCGACCCTGTCGATGCCGATGATGTCCGCGCCATCGTAGAAAGCGACGAGGGAATACGTGGTATGGAACAGGGAGTCGCCGGAGTTGGATATCGTGGCGTTCAGGTAGACGTCGGTCCTGTAGCCCATGGGGCCGATGGCGAGCGACACCGTGAGGTCGGGCTTCAGGATCGTCGAACCGACGACCCATGCGACCGAGGCGTTGAAGACGTCCATTCCGACGGCGTTGTAATAATATGGATCGTAGGTCAGCATCACGCCCCTACCGCCGCTGGTGGCGTTCTCGCGTGTGAGGACCGTCTTCTCGGACGCGCCGTAGGTGTTGCGGCCGACGGCCGCCCAGCCCGCGAACGAGGGGCTGGCGACCCGGTAGGCCGAGCCACCGGTCTGGGGCGTAAGCGTTGCGCCGTTCGGGTATCCGGAGAGACACGTCGAGTTGTCCTCGACGTAGAGCTGCAGGTAATTGGAGTGCGTCGACGGATTCCATCCGCCTCCGTAGGTCAACCCGGCGTCGTAGAGCAACAGGATCGGGGTCCCGTGGTCCACCAGCGCGTCGAAGAAGCCGTTCCCGAGGTGGTAGTACCCGTTGTCCTCGTACCACGCGCACGCGACCACGCTCGCGGAGGAGTACTCGGCGAACCGCGCCCTGAACACGGACACGTACTCGACGTCGTACCCGAGGCCCTCGAGGCGCAGTCTCGTGGCGTTCTCCTGCGCGTTCAGCGTCGGCGTCGAGGCGTCCAGGCTCTCGATGATCAGTACGGCGACGCCGCTCGTGAAGCTCCGCCTCGTGACGGGCTCGTGCATGAGGTAGGCGATGGCGTTGTCGTAGACCTCGCCGCCCTCGGTCGAGAGGGCGCTCGGGTCGTACGTGAGGACGACGCCGCGCCCGACGCCGTCGCCGCTCTCCCGGTACATCGCCGTCTTCTCGCTGGTGCCGTAGTAGTTGCGCCCGATGGCGGTCCACCCGGGCCAGGATGGGCTCGCGATGCGGTATGCCGTGCCGGACTGCATGTACATGTTGAACCCGCCGTACTCCGCAAGGAAGGCCTCGGAGGATTCCACGACAAGGCGCACGTACATCCAGTGGGTGGAGGGGTTCCAGTTCGCCGTCGAGACGATCTGGCCGGAGCGGTAGAACAGGCCCACGCTGACTCCGGAATCGATGAGGGAGTCGATGAACGTCTGGCCGATGGGATAGTAGTAATTGTCGTCGTAGGCTGTGGCCATCACGGCCCTGACGTCGGTGTAGTTGCCGCGCTTCATCTCCTTGTAGCTTACATAGGACACACTGTAGCCAGCCCCGAGGAGACGGTCGCGCAATGCCTGTTCCCCCGTCGTGAGGGTCGGGGTCCCGTAGTCCTCGCTCAGCGTCGCGATCACGACGTCGGTGCCGAACTGTATCCTCTCGGTCTCGACGTGCGCGAGCCAGTCAAGCGTCTTGTTCAGGAGGACGCGCCCGGCCTCGACGAAGTAGTAGGGATCGTAGGTGATGACGGCTCCGCGGCCTCCCGTGGTCGCGTTGTCGTGAATGATGACCGTCTTCTCGGAGCTGCCGTAGTAGTTGCGGCCGATGGGCGTCCAGGTGGCCGGAATGTTCCCGGATGCAACGCGGTGGGCGGTGCCGCCCTGGATGTAGATGTTCTGCCCGAGGTGGTCCTCGAGGAAGGCCGTCTCCGACTCGACAACGAGCCTGACGTACTGCCAGTGGGTCGATGGATTCCAACCGCCGGTGCCCCAGAGGGCCTTGCCGCTGTCCCTCAGGAGGAGGACGTCGATGCCCGCCGCCATCAGCGAAGTGGCCCACGCGTCGCCATGCACGAAGTATCCGTTCTGCTGGTACTCGACGAGCGCGACGACGGACGCGTTCGTGAAGTTGATGCGCTGCGCGAGGATCTGCGGCAGTAGGGTAACGGCGTATCCGTATGACACGAGGAGGTCCCTGGCGGCGGTCTCGGAGGACGTGAGGGCCATCGTGCTGTCGACCGTCAGGAGGACGGCGTTACCCTCCGGGACCTCGATCCTGGGAACAGGTCGCCGGGCGAGCCATGCGAGGGCCTGCTCCATGACCATGCGCCCCTCGGCCCACAGATTCAGCGGGTCGTAGCAGATCATGGCGCCCCTCCCGCCCGCGGAGGACACGTTGTAGAAGACCGTGTTGTAGCTCCCGCTGTATGTGTTCCTTCCGATGGCCATCCAGCCGAGCGGGGGCGTGGAGTACTGTATGTAGCCGTACCCTCCCGCGAACTGCACGACGTAGTTGTCGAAGTCCTCGAGGAACGCGACGCCGCTCATCGCGTACATCTGCCTGAACTGCCAGTGGTCGCTGTACGAGATGCTCCCGCCGAAGATGTTGATCTCGTCGTAGAGCATCAGGACGCTAACGCCGGAGTCGATGAGCCCCTGCCAGAACGGAAGGCCGGGCTCCAGCCCGGCGAGGTAGTACGGGACGACGACGAGGTCGGCGTAAGATAGGTCGGCCGTGCGGAGGGAGAACCTGCTGACGTAGGAGACTTCGTACCCGAGGCCCCTGATCATCGCGTCCGTCGCCGCCTCACGCGCCGTCATCGCCGGGTCGATGTTGTCCGGGTCCTCGACGGCCATGACGACGCTGCCGGGCACGACTGCCTGGTCGTTCCAGGACATGTTCGCGAGGTATTCGAACGTCCGCCCGAAGATGTGCTCTCCCTGGTATGTCACGTCGTTCGGTTCGTAGGTGAGGATTGTACCACGCCCGCCGCTGGTCGAGTTCTCCCGGTGGAACGCCGACTTGTACGATGCGTCGTACGCATTACGCCCGACGACGGTCCAACCCGACGGATAACTGCCATAGATGAACGGAGTGTTGGCGGAGGATGCCATGTAGAACGAATAGCCCTGCAGCCCGCTCGCGAACGCCAATTCCGTCTCCCCGTAGAACTGCCTGATGCGCCAGTCTGCGGAGGACGACCACGAGCCGCCCAATCCCTGAGCCGACCAGGCGTAGAAGCCGACCGAGGTGCCGTCGTCGATGGCCGCGTCGATCCACGCGGCGCCAGGGAAGTGCCGCGAGTTGTACTCCGCGAAGGCCAGGAAGGTCACGCTCGAGAGGTCGGCCCGACGGAGCTCGCGGACGCTGATGTACGACACGTCGAAACCGTACATGAGCAGGAGGTCCCTGAGGGTGCGCTCCCGCTCGGTCAGCACGGGCGTCCCGTAGTCCAGGCCGGCGATGGCCAAAACGACGGTGTCTGCGGGCATCGGGATCGTGCCGTGCACGACGCCCTCGAGGTGGTCGATGGAGAGGTTGAACAGCCACCATCCGTCCTCGGTGAGGCCCCGGATGTCGTAGCCGAAGGCGAACGCCTTTCCGCCCGAGGAGGCATTGTCGCGGTGCAGCAGCGTGTAGTAACTGCTCGAGTATGCGTAGTACGCCGTGAGGTTCCAGCCCGCGGGGTACCCGGAGTAGACGAAGTACATCGCGTTGAGGGCCGATGCGGTGAACGTGTAGCCCGAATAGGCCGACAGGTGGCCGCTGTCGTAGGTGATCGTCAGGTCGTTGTAGTTCGTGGACCCGGAGTAGTACGTCCAGCTGCCTCCGAGGTTGTATCCGCCCTCGCCGAGAAGCAGGACCTTCAGCCCCTCGTCCACCCAGTCCTCGATCTTCCAAAGGCCGAGGTAGTGGCTGGCGTCGTGCTCGCAGACCACGATCAGGCCCGCGCCCGTCATGTCGTAGAGCCCGGCCTCAAGCATCGAGACGAACTCCACGGTGTAGCCGCGGTCCTCGAGCTCTGCCGCCACGTATTCCTCGTGGTCGGTCAACACAGGGATGTCGGCGTGGTTGCTCTGTGTGATCAGGATGGCGTTGCCAGCGCCGACCGTCCTCGGGACGACCTCCTCGCCAGCGATCCAGGTCATCAAAGATGAGAATATCACCTCGCCCATCTCGGTCAGCCTGTTCATGGCGAACGGGAATATCGCGCCCCTTCCGCCCGATGTGCCGTTGACGCGATAGCCGCTCGTCCAGGCGGTCCCCTGCTGGTCGAGGCACGTCCAGCCAGCCGGGTAGCCGTTGTAGTAGTAGTAGTTGTAGTAGTATCCGCTCGAGTAGTACTGGACCTGGAACCTCGACCCACGGTAGGGCTCCATGAAGGCCTCGCCGCTCGTCCCCTGCATCGTGTAGGAGCTCGAATAGATGCCGAAGCCGAGCGCGTTCACGCCCTGGTAGACCAGGACGACGCCGATGCCGTGGTCGTCGATGAGCTCGGCGACCTCGGTCGAGTCGACGTCGTAGTACGTCCCGACGACGACCACGTCGAAATTGGAGAGCGTCGCGACGTCCGCGTCGCTGTCGTCGATAAGTTCGACGCGGAAGTGGTTCTCCGATAGCAGGTAGTACGTCGATCTCTCGACGTCGTCGAGGTCGCGCAAGTAGTTCACCACCATGCCGACCATCGGAAGGTTCGTCCGGTACACGGGAGTGCGGTTGACGACGCCCCCGACGTCGGTCGCCTCGATGAAATAGTAGACGAGGTCATCGGCCGATGCGGTGTCGATCGTGCCGGAATACGTGTCGCCGGCATGTGTCATCGCCACCGTGGTCCAGGATGACATCGTGTACGAATATCGAAGGTTCGCGGAGCCGATGCCGTCCGCGTCCGTCACCTCTGCGGATATCACTATATCGTTACCGCTGGGCGTCTCATCGACGTCCGCGACGACCGGCGGATGGTTCGCCCCGAAGGTGCGATACGTAGCAGTCGGGGAGCGGACGGTGTTCATCGCGAGGTCGGCGACCTCGACGTAGTAGTGCACGTCGGTGTCGTTGAAGGCCGGGGGCACGTATGCCAGGTATCCCGTGGCCGGTGCCGACGAGTACTCGCGGACGGTTATCTCCGATACGACGGCGCTCTCGCCGAGGAGCTCCTGGAAGGTCAGGGTGAGGTTGCCGTCGGCGTACGCCTCCGCCGGGACGGGCAGCCTGTACGACAGGGCGAGGTTCTCTGGGAGCGCGAGCGGGCCGTGGAGCACGTGCGTGCCAGCCAGCAAGCGCTGGACGCGGCCCTCGCCGGCGTTCTGCAGGTAGACCACATCGACCGCGTATGACCTCGCCGGGTCCACGGGGAACCGGTACACGACCTCGTCCGCGTGCGTCCTCACGCTGCGCTGTGACGGTGTCGTGTGCGGATCTATCGACTTCCACAGGCTCGTCGGGTCGCCCTGCACGAGGAAATCCTCGTCGACGAGTCCGCAGTCCGCATAATGAAGGACGACGCCGTCCCCGAACACGTGGTCCACCATCGGCGTCCTTGCGACGCCGCCCATCGCGTCATGGACCATGTGCACGCCGAGGACGTCGTCGCCCGTGACGTTGACGAATATGGGCACGTACCGGAGGGCGTTCCGATCGGTCGGATATTCGGTGGTGTCGTCGATGGTCGGCGGCGTCCCGTCCACATCGAGCGCCATGACGGCGGAGGCGTTCACGTTGCCCGCGAGGTCCTCGACCTCGACGTAGTAGTGGATCGTGCCGCTCGCCGCTCCCGGTATGGTCGCCATCCAGTCGCTCGGTGTGCCCGAGGGGTAGACGGATTCGTAGTCTGATCCCAGGTAATAACTGTAGAAGGAGTTCTCCTCGGTCCCCCGGTCGTCGAACAATCTGATGTAGTAATTGGAGCCATCGCCCAGGACGAACTCGACATCGTCGTCCGCGTCGAAATCGCCCCAGTGTGCCGGCCTGTTATTGAAATAGCCCGGCGACACGATCGGGATCGTGCGCTCGACGGCGAGCAGGCTGTCAACGAACTCGCTCTCGTCACGGTAGGAGAACACCGTGATGTTGTAGTAATAGAAGTATTTGGACTGGCTCGCGTTGTAGCGGTAGCCGTTGTAGGCGATCGCCGAGACCTCCATCCGGCCGTCGCCGTCCCAGTCCATTATCCGGCTCGGATTGACGTAGTACCCCAGTGCATCGCTCGTCGCTTCGAGGACGATGCCATCTGGATCGATCTCGTAGATGTACAGGCGGTCGTATCCCCCGGCGACGATCTCCAGGTAGCCGTCGCTGTCGAGGTGACCGACCTCGAAGCGCTCGAGGTCGATGCTCGTCGACGTCCATACCCGAACCGGAGCGCCGTTGACGAGGTCGTACGCGTAGATGTAGTTCCAGTCGCCGCACAGGATCTCCTCGGCCGGGTCGTCGTCTATGTTCGCCATCCTGAGGACCTGCACGCTGATGCCGGTCTCGACCACGTGTTTCAGCACGTAGCCGAAGCCGGACCACTCGTAGACGTAGATCACGTACGGGTAGTAGAGGGGTATGACGATGTCCGGGATCCCGTTGCCGTCGAAGTCGCCGATGTCCATGCTGTATATCGTGCCGTCGTCCGATGTATCGAGCTCGGAGCCGAGGTCGGCGAGCCTATCGTAGCCGGACCCGTTCCACTGGTACACCCTTGCGAGCGTGCCATACGTGTCCTGGTTGGCGGCGACGAGGTTCACACGGCCGTCGAGGTCGGTGTCACCCGCGGCGAACGCGGAGCCCCAGGCCCAGTTCCACACGTCGTCGTCGAGGTCGTATTCGACGCCGAGGGTCTCGTTGAACACGTACGTCCCGTAGTAAGAACCCGCCACTATCTCCGGCCTGCCGTCGCGGTCCACGTCCGTGTTCGACGTTCGCTGGGAGAACTCCGCCTCCGTGAAATCGACGCCGTTGTAGCTGTAGAAGAGCGAGTAGCCGCGGATGCCCAGGTTGTCGCCGAGGCTCACGGTGACGTTCACGTCCGTACCGGGGCTGGGGGTGGTGGGTACCGTCGCGATGGCGAGCACCTCGGGAGGCTGGTCGTCGGTGAGGTAGTAGCGCCAATCGGTGAGGGTCGTGTGTCCCCATGTGTCGTTCGCCATCACGAAGTAGTAGACGTACGTGGTGTTGTCCGTCGCCGGTATGTCCCCCGAATAGGTATCGCCGTCGGGCGACATCTCGACGAACTGGAGGTTGTGACGGGAGTAAATGTCGATCTCGGCGAGCCCGCCACCGGCCCCGTAGTACGAGTCCACGTGGAACCTGACGAACCTCGCCAGGACTGGTTTGAACTCCGCGACTTGCCAGTTCGTGATGTCGTCCTCGACCAGGGTGCCCGAATAGATGGTTTGGTAATCGACGCCGTCCATCGAGACCGAGAGGTGGAAGGCCGCGGTGGACCGGTCCCAGTAGACAGCGTTGCGGGTGTTCAGAAGGTGCACGGTATCTATCACATATGGTCGGACGAACTCGAGTTGCAGGTAAGCGCCCGATGGGTAGTTCGAGGTGAGCCAGTAATGGTCCTGGTTGGACCCGTCCTCGCCGTATCCGTCGACCGCCTCCGCCGGAGAGAACTGGCTGCTGTACTGGTTGTTCGCGGTGACGACTGTGCCCATTGCAGGGTCGGCGAGGTTGAAGGGCGAAGAGTACGTGGCGTAGACGAGCAAGACCTCATCGATGCCCTCCCCGTCCGTCACGACGGCGGAGACGGCGACGTCGTCGTCCCCTTTCGGGTAGAATGGGTCGGTGGTCGGCATGCCCACCCACGGTGGCGAGTCCACGGTCGCGGTGAGCTCCGGCGATACCGCCGTGTTCCCGGCGAGGTCCGTGGCCGCGACGCGGTACAGGACCTCGGTGACGTTCATCGGGGCCGAAGCGTACCGAACGGTGAAGGAGACGTGGTCGATATAGATGTCGTCGTTCCAGTGGACGGATGTGCCGTTGGGGTCCACCGCGTTCAGCGTCCCCGACGCGATGACCAGGACGTTCCTCCCCGGCAGTATCGCTCCGTACGGGACCTCCAGCGACGTCGTCAGCGTCCCCGACCCGGCGCCCAGGGTGCCGAGCATGTTGTCGGCCGTCCTCACGTCCTGGTTGAGCCACACGCCGCTCTTGGTGTAGTCGATGTTCTGCGTGGTCACGTCGAGGGCACCGGAGGTGTACGGGATGCCTTCGTCGATGTAGAACTCGTATGTCCATAGGCGGTCGGTGTACGAGTCGCCGCGCCATGCGTTCGGATCCACGTGGTACGCCACCTCCTGCTCCAGATGCGCCGCGTAGGCGCTGTAACTGTCGTCCGTCTCGTACGCGTCCGACAGGAAACCCCATCCACCGATGGCGTCGTCGGCCGTGAACCTCAGGTGGAGGACGTCGCCGGGGATCCACGCGGACCAGACGTCCTCATGCAGGCCAGTGAAGGTCTGGTACAGGACCATGTCACCGTCGTACAGGCGGAGCATATCGTGTCCCTCCTCCAAAGCGATCTCAACCATGTGGACGCGGATCGCAGCCACGCCGGTCTCCTCGATCGTCATCCACTCGTCGGCCGGGCCGGAGTACGGGTGGTCGGACTCGAGTGCGATGTCGTACTGCTCGGTGCCCGATATGGCGTTCGGGCGCATGGTCGATGTCTCCCATGTCTCGCCTCCATCGTACGAGAACTGCAGTACCGCCTCCATTACGCCGGTGCCGTCGGTGATGCGCGCGCCCACGGCGATCGGTGACAGCGCGTCCACGGCGGGACCGGCAGAGTGGTCTGTTACGCTCGCAATGTCGGGGCCGTCGCCGTCGATGTCGAAGGAGTGGACCGTCGAGTTCTCCCACGTGCCGTTAGCCTCGTCGTACGCGGAAACGAAGAAGTGGGCCGTGGTGGTGACCCCTGCTGGCGGGAGGATCGCCTTGAAGATGAATGCGCTGTCGTAGAGGGCCCTGAAGTGGGCCGCGATCTCCTGCTGGGTCGTCGTGGACTCGTAGTACCATTCGTAGCCGAGGTATCCATCGTCGTTCTGGTCGCCCTCCACGAGTACGCCGCCCCCGTAGTAGATGTACCGGCTCGTGGCCGACCCGGAGGAGAACGACTTGACGCCGGCATACGGGACGCGCCTGATCGCCTCGGAGAAGGTGAAGTAGTCGACCACGACCATGTGCCCCGATGCCGTGGCCTCGAGGGACGAGTCGACGTAGCTGTTGTACCTGAATCCGTCGAAGAAGAGGATGTCGTTGTCGTAGAACCCGGCCGGCGGCATCTCCGAGCCGTAGGAGGCGTAACCTCCGTGAGCCGAATCGTATGTGCCCACATAGCCCGCCACGGGTGCCAGACCATAAGTGTAGTACGAGTAGTACCCTTTGCCCCACGCGCAGGTCGTCGGGGTGGACGTGCCAGCCTCGATGACCTCGGCGACGTCCCATGTGCCGTTCCCGAATGTCCCGTTGCTGTCGTAACTGTACACCAGGCTGTAGACGGTGTCGTTCGTCTCGCGCATGTAGTTGAAACTTATCTGGACCTCCTCGGATCCGTTGACGTGCTCGTCAAGCACGCGCACGTTCATGAAGGCCGGGACCTCCTCCTCCGGCGGTTCGACAGGGACGGGGTCTCCCTTGAGGGTGTTGAAGTAGAGCGAGTAGAACCTCATCTGGTCGGCGGCGGTTGTGCCGTTCATGGTCCACATCAGGCTGGCGACGGCGTTTGTCTCCGGGTCGTACGCCCTCGTGCGGTAGTGCTGGAAGTGCGTCGAGTACCGGACGTGGTTGTATCCCTTCCAGTTGCCCGCCGTGTTGCCCGGGTAGCCGACCTCGTGGGCGTCGAGCACGAGGACGCCGAGGCCGATCTTCCTTTCGATGGTCACGGCCCAGTCGCTGCCACCCGAGTCTGACATTATCAGATCGAACTCGTCCTCAAGCCAGTTGGTCCAGTATCCGTTGGTCTCCGACGCGCTCCAGTAGTTCGGGTCCTCGCCGCCGCGCATCTCGGAGAGGGCGTGCTCCGGGTCCACGACGACCACGTTGTTGTTCCTCCACCCGGAGACGTGGTGCACGCCGAAGGCGTCCATGTCGTTGTTCGGGCACATGAGCACGAACATGCCGCCGTTCCTGACATAATCGAGTATCTTGGCCTGCGTCGCCTCGCCGGAGAAGGAGAACTCCGAAACGCTCTGCATGCCGTCATAGATCACGATGTCGTACATGTCGAGCTGATCCATGATCGTAGCCGCTGCTGCGTCGTTGTACTGCACCCTCGTCACCGAGGAGACGTACCCGCCCACACGCGTGTTGAGGTTGTAGTCGGTGCGGCCCCCGACGAGGTAGAGCATCTTCGGCCTTGGCGAGTAGGTGTTGTGGTACAGGTCGCTCGGAACGGGCGTTCCGGGCGCAACATCCAGGTCGACCTCCCACAGTATCCTCCCGAGGTCGTCGTACTCGACGAGCAGCAGGGAGTCGCTGTCGAAGGCCCTCCCGTAGAGCCCCAAGTCCTCCATGATCCGCGTGAAGTTGAGCCACAGCGCAACATCGGCGTCGGCCCTTTCAATGCCCGACGTGTTGATCATCAGAGGGAGGCGGTACCTCAACTTGGTGCTGTACCATGGGCTGTCGCCCTCGGCGGCCTTGAGGTCGGACGTGAACGCCTCGACCAGCACCGTGCCGTTCGCGATGGCGCGGCCCTGGTTCGTCACGTTGATGTGGACCTCGATGTCGTCCGTCACATAGTATACTGTCTTGTTCGTGTCCACCGAGACGAGGGCCGTCAATCCGTCGATGATGAGGGCCGTCGTCATCTGGACGAGCTCTCCGCGCGAGTCCCTCGCCCATATGATGGTGAAGTACTCGCCGGATAGCGCCTGGTCGAAGATGTCGTGGAGGAAGCTCACGTTCTCCCCCGCCATTATCGCCCCGGCGTCGGTCTGTCTGAAGAACCGCAGGTAGTGCGGGTCGAAGATGTCCACCGTGAGGGTGTAGTTCGTGTCGATGCCGCCGTCGTTCCGGAGGATGACCTCGAGCGGGTCGTCCATCATGAACGAATCGTCTGCGATGGCGATCTCTAGCTGGGCTGTTGGGATCGTGAAGGTGAACTCGTGGTACGACGTGGAGCCCTGTGTGACGGACGCATTAAGGACATGGGTGCCGGCCGCCAGGTGGTCCTCCATGTGGAACGTACCCGTTTCGGTCCCGAGCTCGCCGGGGGAGAGGTCGAGGACGTACTCGTGGCCCGCGCCGGTGTCCGGGAACGACACGTTGACGGTCAGGTCCTGGTCGAATCTGCCAACGTTGGACACCTCGAGCGTGAAGCCCAGGTCCTCCCGGATGCGGTAGAACGGTCTATCGAACGCCAGCGAGACGACGTACCGGTTCGGCATCTCGATCCGGCCGCTCACCGACCTGACGTCCCAGGTGAGCTCGTAGGCCAGGTAGTAGACGCCGAAGGCCGGCGTCGGCATGGCGAAGATGACGTCGTAATCGCCCGTCTCCCCGGCGCCCAGCGAGAAGTTGTTGAACTCGGTCTGTAGGGCGACGTCGTACGGGTCGTAGAGGGTCACCTCGAGCGTCGCGCCCGTCGTCGGGAGCGGGCTGTCGTTCAGTATCTCGAACGTGACGGTGTTGTCGGTTGCAGGGACTATCGGCGACGGGAGTGTCACGCCCCTCACGATCAACTTGGGCCCGACGTCGAAGAACTCCCTGTCGGTGGACTGGAGCTTCGAGCCCATGAAGAGCTGGGCGACCATCAGGTACCTGCCGTAGGGCGTGGGCGCGGGCATCTCTCCGAAGGCGACCGCCGTGTCGCGGCCCGGCACCATCATGTTCACGTCGCGGGTCACGTATGTCGTCTGCTGGATGCCGTCCATCAGGCTGAGCTTCACGAGGAACGGCAGTTCGTTCTCGTTCGGGTTGAACACGGAGAGTGTGACGTTGATCGTCTCGCTGGGCGCGTAGTCGGCCTGGTCCAGGGTCATGTAGACGATGCTGTTCTGCCCCTTGAGGACGCCGTACCGGCGCTCGATGAAGGCGATCTGGTCCCCCGACCAATCAGGGCCGCTGTAGAGGTACGACACCGTCCGGAAGTCCCACTGGGAGGTGGCGAACCTCTCGGTGTACTCGCGGAACTCGCCCGCCGGCACGTTGACGTTCACCTTGTGGTACCACCCGTTGGCCGCGCCGCCGTAGCCCCACCACAGGACGTGGCCCATGCCCCACACGCCGAACTTGACGCTGCCGTTGAAGTCGGTGTCCTCGTGGTTGTGGATGAAGAACGTCACGAAGCCGGGCTCGCCGCCCGCGTCCTCCGGGCTGCCATAGACGCCCGTCACGTAGTAATAGTTCTTGTCGAAGATGACCCAGAAGTCGATGCCCTCCGGGACCACCTTCTTCAGCGACTCGTTGAAGAGGCTGACCGCGAAGCCGTCCACGTCGTGCTCGACGGTGACGTTGATCCATCCGTTCTCCATGCCGACGTGGTCGACGCGGTAGATGCCGTGATCGGCGTATCCGGAGAGGCCCGGGAAGGCGCCGCCATCAGCCCTGATGCAGTCCACGACCGAGCCGTTCGGGCCGACTATGACGGCGTACTCGGCCTCGAGGCCTCCGAATTCGACGTCAAGAGTCACCGTCTCGTCCGGTCGGAAGGTCTCGATGCTCGCGTCGTCGAGGGTGCCGTTGTCGTCCGGGAGGCAGCTCGCGGCATCGGGTAGGCTGAGCCACGAGAGCATCGCGTCCATCATCACCACCTCGTCGGCGGTGCCGGAGCCGAAGACCATCGCGAAGTCCGGGTACATCGTGGTGAAGAGGATGGCTCCCTCGCCCCACGGGTAGGCGATCATCGCGGGCATGGCGTTCGCAGCCCTCGTGAGGAGCACTGTCGCGTTCTCCGGCCACCTGGTGAAGAATCCGTCGACATTGAGGTCGAGGTAGACCTCGCCCTTCGCGTTGGGCGACTTCGATGCGCTGAGCGGCGCGAACAGCGGGATGTAGTTCTCGATGTAGACGGAGCCGAGGAGGCAGTTCTGGTCCTCCTGGTACCCATAACCCTCCGGTGCGCCCAGGAAGGCCTCCATCTCGTAGCCGTACTGCTGCGTGAAGACGACGATGTTGCCGCCGTTCTCGAGGAAGAGGCGGAGCTTGAGCAGGATGTAATCGGAGGCTCCCGCCGGGTCGGCGATGCTGTACAGTCCGCCCGAGGGCACGACGAGGACCTTCAGGTCGTACAGGTCGTTCATCGATACGGTCGCGAGGTCGACGAAGCGGGTGCTCCGGCCGGTCTGGTTGACCAGCGTCGCCATCTCGAGCGGGAAGCCCATCTCGACTATACCGATCTCGGCGCTCGCCACCTCCGTGGAGGTCACGTTGACGACGGCAGACCCGAGGATGTACACGTCGTCCGGGCTGTAAGGCGGGCAGTCCTTGGGGTCCTGGCACGGGTCGCAGCCCGGTTGGTACGGGTCCATGCAGCACTTCCACGCCTGCGAGAACTTCTCGTGCTGCTTGCACTTGTCGAGCTTGCAGAGGTAGTTGTCAGGGTCGAGGCAGCATGTGAGGTCGTCCCCGGTGAGGTTGTCGCAGCACTTGCCAGATTCGGGGTTTATCTTCTCGCAGTCGTCGCACTCGAGGTTGATGCTCACCGTGTGCTTCGGGCGGTCGGCCGGGTCCACTATCCTCGTCGGAGTGCAGCCCGCTGTGTCCTGGATGGTGAGCGAGAAGGTCGCGTCCTCGTCGGGACCGAGCGTCACGGGGAACGTGCGCTCCCATTTCTCGGTGGACGAGAACTCGTATGGGTTCAGGATGGGTATGGTGTCGGTCCCGATGACCGCGTCGTCCTTCTTCAGCTCCACCTTGATGTCCTTGGAGGGCAGGGTCCCCAGGTTCATGGCCATCGCCTTGAGGTTGTAGACGCACGGTTCGCCCTTACCGCCCGACACCTTCTCGGCCGTCAGCTTCGCCCTTGGTTTTATCTCGCATGCCCGCGCGAGGTCGAAGGCCATGTCGAGGAGCTTCTGGACAAGACCGCAGAGCAGTTTGTTGGCGAGCCACTTGCCGGCGTAGTAGCAGATGCGGTAGATGAGCGGGGCGGTGGCGGCGCCGATCCCGGCCGTGCCCCCCGTTATCGCGGCGACCAGGGCCGTGCCGACGACCGCATCGACCATGAGGCCGATGAGGTCGCCGCAGTACTTGCCGATGACCATCTGAATGGCCACACGAATACAGCACCAGATGTAGGTCGCTATGTTCAGAACCGTGCCCTGCGAGCCGAGCACGCAGACGACGAACTCGATGACGTTGATCAGGGCAAGAAGTATGTTGGGGATCAGGGAGAGCGGGATGCCGATGATGTCCCCGATGGGGTCGAGGATCTCACCACAGATGTCGAGATACGCCTTGTACGAGTCCAACAGCCGGCGGAGTATACCTGGATCCCCGCTGAAGAGGCCGCGTATGTTCTCGTACTGCGTCATCACGAAGCTCTTCGCCTTCTTCCACAGGTCGACGAAGATGTTGACGCCGACATCCCAGATGAGGGACCATATCCACTTCTGGAACGACCAGTAGAAGTCCCACGCGTCACTGCCCAACTTCGCGATCGTATCGAGCACGCCGTGAAGCGGCATCGTGGAAATTACGACGCTGGAAACCGCGCCCGTCTCGGGGTCCACGACCTGGAAAGCGTAGTAGAGGGAGTCGTCGACGACCAGACCGACCGCGATGACGCGGACCTCGTAGCCGAGGGCGACGGCCGCCTCGATCTGGCCACTGACGGCGGTCGGGAGAGTGAAGTTGAGGAGCTGCCCGTCGTAGTTGTCGGCGGTCAGCACGATCAGCGGAATGCCGGCCTCTTCCGCCGCTCCCTTGAGGTCCTCGAACGAGATCGACCTGCTCGCGTTGAACAGGAGGGCGCCGACCATGGCCTCGACGTAGGCGGAGTAGAGACCGCTGTCGATGGTGAACATGACGCCCGCCTCCTCCGGCGAGGCCTGTTCCGGTCGGAAGGCGGCGGACACGGGGTCCTGCAGGAGGTCCATGGAGAACTGGGGCGCGATGGCGAGCGGTGCCCCGAAGCCGAGGGAACTGCCGGATTGGACGACGACCGCCGCGGGCATCGGCCGCCACCATCGGCCGAGGAGCAGGGCCGCCTCGTCGTCGTAGCTGTACGCGAGGTAGGAGAGGAGGATGCTGCCCGATAGGGCCAGCATGGGCTCCTGCGCATCCGCGAAGGAGCCGTTGATCGCCTCCTCGTCCCTGGCGAACAGGTATTCCAGCGAGCGCTGGGAGACCTTGCCCGCGTCGAGAACGACGGAGGAGTTGACGCCCGCGACCTGGACGGCGGTGGTGTCATGCGAGCCCCACGGGTAGGTGAACGTCAGCGTCAGGGACAGCGCCTCGCCGCCGTCGAGGACGACCGGCGAGCTCGCGGCGACGCTGCCGCCGACGTCGAGGGCCGCCGTGTACTCGAGCATGAAGGTCGGCGCGTCGTGCCCCTCCGCCCTGGCGAGGTCGAGGGACGCCTGGGTCATGGTGTACTCCAGGCCGATCCCCTGCGAGGCAAGGCGGCCGGCGAACCCGGAATGGTTGAAGATCTGGCCCTCGGATGTGGAGAGCGTGACATCGACCGTGTGGCGGACGGCGTCCGGGAGCTCCTGGTATATTCCCAGGCGGGCGGTGACGTCGTACGGCAGGCCTGACGGGAACTCCGTGCGTCCGGACAGATCGGGCTCGGTCTCCGGGGTCGTCACGATGGTGCCGTTGAAGTAGGTGACACCGTCGATGACCGTCACGTTGTCGATCGGCTCGAGCGGCTCCGGGTCCCACGACGGGTCCATCTCGACCCAGGCGTCATCGACGTACGCGGCGACCCAGAAGTGCTCGAATATGATGTCGCCGCCTATGTTGTCCGCGGGTACACCGCACGACCGGAGGAGCGCGGTGGCGTTGTCCTGGGTGTCGGTCATCAGCCATTCGGCCACGTCGCCGCCAGGGGCGCGGACCGTGCCGTACACGTACCTGGCCGGGATCTCCCGCTCCCTGAGCATCGCGATGAGGAGCGAGGCCTGGTCCACGTCGTTGCCGGCGCGCTGCATGAGGGTCTGGTCAGAGCCCTTCAGCGAGCCGATGTAGGGCTCGTACGCCACCCCCTCGAGGACCCACCAGTACAGCTTCTCGGCGTCCATCGAGTGCGCCTTCTGGTAGACGCTCTCGCTGACCCACGCGTCCTCGGTCCTGCCAAGGTCCGCCTGGACAGGGTCGCCCGAGAGGGGCAGGTCGGGAGAGAGACCGGGCGAGTCGCCGGCGGAGTGGGAGACCGGGAAGTGCGACAGCGGATCCATCGTAACGGCCGCGTCCGGGTCCACCGAAGTGGCGGCGTGCAGCTCGTCCAGCACGGCGACGACATCGGCCTGGAAAGCGGCGATGCGACGGACGAACCACGTCCTGTCGACGGCGTCGGAACGCGAGAGGACGGGGACGATCGTCTCCTCGAGCCGGTCCCCCGCGGCGGACAGGTCGTCGAGGGCCGCGTTGACGGCGTCTGCCGCGGCGTCGAACGAGGCTGCGGCCTCGTCCGCCCTCGTGCCGTTGGACCCGGCGGCGTAGTCCGCCAGGAAGTCGGAGTACCCGTCGCACGCGTCGGCGAAGTCGGAGGACTCGGCGCGCAGGTCGTACAGCGCGATCAGGGTCTCGAGGGCATAGGCCTTGACGAGGTCGAGGGTCGAGTCCCCCTCCTCGCTCAGGATGGCCGATCCGATGAGCTCGAAGACATCGAGGTCCTGGACATCGGTCGTCTGGGCACCGCACGACGAGCATGGCTCCGCAACCTCATCCGCCTCGGTCGGTGCGATGAACTCCCGGTACAGCGCCTGGAGCCTCGTGCTCATGTTGGACAGCGAACCCTCGAGCTCCGCCATCGCCTTGAGGAAGGCGACCGTCGCGTTCAGGAATCCCGTGTCCGATCCCGTCTCCTGCCCGAGGGGCTGAGGCCCGATGACGTAATCGCCGTCCTTCGCGCCGGTCGAGCGCCCGAGGTCGTCGCCGTACGCCTGGAGGAAGGCCGCGGCGAAGGTCGACATGACCATCAACGCGACGATGGTCACCGCGACCAACTTCCCCTGTGACATCCTGCCATGGTTCCCGCTCATAACATCCACTGCTCCGGTCTCACGTATGGTGCCTCGCGAGGCGCTGCCCCACCTTGCCTTTACGCGTCTTGCTTGCCCCACGATAGCAACCCGTGGGCATCGGCGAAGCGGGTAATAAATTTTCCGGCGCTGGC
>JAKEGO010000136.1 GCA_022615805.1 Thermoplasmata archaeon | reverse complement strand
GAACGTGCCCCGGGACCAGGCGTACGGCACGATCGAGCTGCCCGTCATCTGAACCGGCCGCGCGGGCCGCGGACCAGAACCTATTTCTAATCCGGGCCCGGTGGACCTGGCATGTTCGAGCTGCGCGACCGCGAGATGGCCTCGCGCATCGTCGAGGGGCTGAGGGCGCTCGACGTCGACCTCCAGTTCATGCACGTCTGCGGGACCCACCAGGACACCCTCGTCAGACACGGCCTCGGCGCGCTGCTCGCAGGCACCGGGATCCGCATCCTCCAGGGGCCGGGCTGCCCGGTCTGCGTGACGACCCCGCGCGAGATCGAGGAGGCCAAGGCCATCGCCCTCGCGGGCGCGACGGTGACCACCTTCGGCGACATGGCCGCCGTCCCCTCGCTGGACTCGTCCCTCCAGGAGGTGCGGGCGCGGGGCGGGGACGTCCACGTGGTCTACAGCATCCGCGAGTCGGTCGAGATGGCGCTCGCCCGCCCGGAGACGGACGTGGTCTTCCTGTCGGTCGGGTTCGAGACGACGTCGCCGACGGCGGCGGCGACCGTCCTCGGGGGCCTGCCGGAGAACATGTCCCTCCTGTCGTGCCACAGGACCCTCCCCAACGCCCTCGAGGCGATCCTCTCGTCGGGCGAGGTCCGCATCGACGGGCTCATCGAGCCAGGCCACGTCAGCACGATAACCGGGACCCGGATGTACGAGCCGATCTCGGAGAGGCACGGCGTGCCGCAGGTGATCGCGGGCTTCGAGCCCCTCGACCTCCTCATGGGGGCATACGAGCTCGCCAAGATGTGCGAGGCCGGCGATGCGCGGGTCCGCAACGTCTACGACCGCCTCGTCAGGCCGGAGGGGAACCAACGGGCCCTCGCCATGCTGTCCGAGGTCTTCCGGCCCATCGACGTGAGGTGGCGCGGCTTCCCCGTGATCCCGGCGAGCGGGCTCGAGCTCCGGGGAGAGTGGGACGGCCACAACGCGCGCCTCCTGTTCGAGGACCGGCTCGACGGACTCGAGGCGTCCTACCCCGAACCCCCGGGATGCCGCTGCGGGGAGGTCCTCCGCGGCGTCATGCCGCCCGCGGAATGCCCGCTGTTCGGCGCGGCCTGCCAGCCGCGGTCCCCGGTCGGCCCGTGCATGGTCTCATCCGAGGGGTCGTGCAACATCGAGTTCAAGCACGGGAGACGCGGGAGATGAGGCGCGATCCGCATTCCCGTCCCTCGTCGAGCGTCGCGTCGCCGGGCGACCCATCCCCGCGGGGGTACCGCCCTTGACCACCTTCGACGGCCTCCTCCCTGAACTGCGCCGCCTCCTCGCCGAGGCGGGCATCGACGCGCCCTCGGACATCCAGGAGAGGGCGATCCCGCGGATCCTCGGGGGGAGCAACGTCCTCATCGTGGCGCCCACCGGCGTCGGAAAGACCGAGTCCGCCGTCCTTCCGGTGCTCCACAGGGTACTCGGCGAGCGCCTACAGGCCATCGCGTTCGTCTACGTCACGCCGCTGAGGGCGCTCAACCGGGACATGCTCAGGAGGTTCGAGTCATGGGGCGAGGCGCTCGGCATCGGGGTGGCGGTCCGCCACGGGGACACGGCGCAGGCGGAGCGGCGCCGGCAGTCCGTGGAGCCGCCGGAGATGCTCATCACCACGCCCGAGACCCTGCAGATAATGCTCACCGGGAGCAGGCTCCGGGAGGCGCTGTCGCACGTGAGGTTCGTCGTCGTCGACGAGATCCACGAGCTCGCGTCCGACGAGCGGGGCGCCCAGCTCTGCGTGGCGCTGCAGCGGCTCGAGAGGTACGCGGGGGACTTCCAGCGCATCGGCATATCGGCGACGGTGAGCAACCCGGACACTGTGGCGGCCTTCCTCGGCGGCCCGCACGCGGTCGAGGTCGTCAAGGTCCCGATGCCGCGGGAGAGGGAGGTGTTCCTCCACCTCGTTGAGCCCGACGCCGAGGATCGCAGGATGTCGGTGAAACTGTCGTGCTCGCCCGAGCTGGCAGGGGCCATACGGCGCATCCTCGGGTACGTGGACTCGTCCCGCTCCACCCTCGTGTTCTGCAACACCCGCGAGGCCGCGGAGGGGATGGCCAGCCGCATCGCGATGCTCGGCCGCGAGGACGTGGGCATCCACCACGGCTCCCTCTCGAAGGACGTCCGCGAGGGGATGGAGGACGCCTTCAAGCGGGGAGAGCTGCGGGCGCTCATAGCCACGTCGTCGCTCGAGCTCGGCATCGACATCGGCTCGATAGAGACCGTGGTCCAGTACAACTCGCCGCGGCAGGTGAGCCGCTTCGTACAGCGCACGGGGAGGAGCGGGCACGGGCCCGGGAGGACTTCGAGGGGCGTGATCGTCTGCACGTCCATCGACGAGGCCCTCGAGAGCGCGATCATCGCCCGGCGCGCCGGGATGGACCTGACCGAGCCGGTCACCGTCAGGCCGAACCCTCTCTCCGTCCTTGCGAACCAGCTGTCGGCGATGACGATGGAGCGGCCGTGGCCCGTCGAGGAGACCTTCGCCATGATCCGCGAGGCCTATCCCTTCCGGACGCTGGAACGGGCCGCCTTCGACGCCGTCGTCGACATGCTCGAGTCCACGGGCCTCGTGGTGGTCTCCGAGGGCGAGCTGAGGGCCCGGCGCGCGCGCCACTACTTCTACGAGAACATATCGATGATACCCGACTCCCGGACGTTCGTCATCCGCGACGCCAGCACGAGGAAGGGCATCGGGGCGCTGGACGAGAAGTTCGTCGTGAACCACCTCTCGCCCGGGGCGTCGTTCATCATGAGGGGCGCGTCGTGGAAGGTGGTGGAGATGGGGGACGACGACGTACTGGTCAGCAGGATAAGGGACGTCGCCCCGCTCCCCTCGTGGATCGGCGAGGAGATACCCGTGCCGTTCGAGGTGGCGCAGGAGGTCGGGAGGCTCCGCCTCGAGATCGCGGGGGAGAAGGGGAAGCCGAAGGACGGGACCTCCGAAGAGGGACGTTCCGAGATCCTGGACGACCTCTCGGGTCAGACCTCGGCGACCAGGACGACGTAGTTCTTGCCGTAGGCCTTCGCGCAACCCGGGCACGTGGTGTACCCCATGTACCATTTCTTGATGTCGAGGCCCTTGCCCTCCACGTAACTCTCGAACGCCTTGCACCACTTCCCCGTGTCCCCGTAGGGCCCCTCGTAGACCTTGGTCAGGAACCGCCCGCTCAGCGTGACGTTCTCGGCTCCAGGTATCTCCCTGTCGACCGCGAGGAAAATTTCCATCCGCCACCTCGATGTGTGGTCGGAGAGGACGAGGGCGTCGGGCATGGTCGCCCCCGCCTCCCTCACCGTCCGGTCGAGCCGCCTCATGACGCCGCCGAAGTTGAGCGGGATGTGGAAGAACGTGACGACCTTGCCCCTGATGAACCTCCTGTCCTTCCACTCGTGGACCTTGTCGTCCCAGGGGCCGGGATCGAACCTCGGGCAGCATCCCGTCCCGGCAGCTCCGCCTTCGCCATGCTCATCTTCCTTTCCCATCATTCGTCCCCCTTTGGAGTAGGAGAGGTGCCCTCCGCGATATCATCCTTTGGATGGCGACATCGGGCCCATCCCACGACGTCCGCCCGGGCATGGGCTCATTGGAGCCACTTCTCGTAGAACTTGGATATCTTGTAGTACCGGTAGCCGATGCTTTCGTAGAAGACCTGGGCCCTCGACCTGTGCACCTGCGTGGACAGTTTCACGACCTGGATGCCCTCCCGCTTCGCGTCCTCCTCGATGCGCTCCATGAGGGAGCGTCCGACGCCCCGTGAGCGGTTCCCCTCGGCGGTCAGCAGCTGCACGACCTCGACGAATGGCGCATGGCCGAGGTAATGGCACCTCGCCGTCAGGGAGTACCCGACCATCCCGTCCCCCTCCCTCGCGACGAGTATGGCGTAGTCCGGATTGCGGACGATGTCGCCGACCGTCCCCTCCGTCACTGGCGTCGTGAAGAGGTGGTCGTCCCCCCAGCCCTCCATCAGCCTGCAGAGCCCGGCGAGGTCGCCTTCCCTGTATCGGTCCACGGTCAACATCGATCCACCACCCTTGCCGTCGCCGATGGCGTCCGCAACGATCCGTGTCGTGGCGCATACGGTGCGACATGAGAGGGTACTCCACCATGTCCCGCCTTGATGGACCCTCCAAGGGCATCGCATCCGCCCATAGGCCCCGATGAATGTCGGGAAGATATATACCTTGCCGAGGCGTTGGGAATGGCTTGTCTATCGGTTGAGCCCCCGGCGGTCCACTTTTCACGGGGACACACCGGATGTCAAGATACGTCATGAGGAAGGGTCATGAGGATACGAGGCTTTTCCAGGGCCCACACGTTATGCGATGCCGTCGGATCCCACGTCACGGTTTGTGGCCATGTCTATGGTGAGCGTCCGGCCAGTGATCATGCTCGTGAGCGACCTCGGGGTGATCATGTTCATGGCCATGTGGCGCCGGATATGGCTTCGGATGCTTGTGCAGATGATGCATGTCACGATTATCGTGAGAATGGGCGTGCGTCACCGCTTCGTGGAGATGAATGTGCGAATGCCTTTCGCCGACTATCAGCCAGACGCCGATCAGCATGGATGCCGCCGCCGGGAACATGAGCCAGCCGATCCATTCCCGCAGTATGACGATCGAGGAGACCGCACCGATGAAAGGGGCGACGCTGAAGAACGCCCCGGTCCTGGAGGAGCCCAGCCCCTCGAGTGCCTTGATGAAGAACACAAGGCTGGCGCCGTAGCTGAACGCCCCCAGCAGCAGGGCATGCGCGACCGTTGGACCCAACGACATCCTCATCCCGAGGAGACAGGCGATCGAGAGGGATATCGACCCGGCGACGAGGCTCTTGACCATGGCGATCTGGACAGGGTCCTTGCCGGATATCCTGAAGGTCAGGTTGTTGTCCATCCCCCAGCACACCATCGCGGCGACCACCAACAAATGGCCCACGACGCTGAACCTGTTCAGGCCGGGGTCCCAGGCCATGAACACCCCTGCAGCGGTCATGAATGCCAATGCGCCCCACAGACGCTTGCCTGTGCCCTCCTTGAACAGTAAAACGGCGATCAGGGCCGTCGCGAGCCCTTCCAGATTGAGCAGCAGCGACGCCGAGAACCCGGAGATGAGCGCCAATCCGGTCAACAGGGTTATCGGAGCGAGCACTCCGCCCGATACCGTCGAACCGGCCAACCAGGGAAGGTCCTTCCTTTCCAATCGCGCCCTCCCTTCGGGGTCGAGCTTCCCCTTCCGTCTCCCGAGGGAATAAAGGGACAGGCCGGCGAACGACCCGAGGTAGAGCAGCCCGGCCAGGGCCACGGGTGGAATGTCCTCGACGAGGACCTTGGCGAGAGGTGTGCTGATGCCGAAAAGGGAGGCAGAGACCAGGATCGATATCAGCGGCTTCCTGTCCATTCACATCCCTCTTCAGGCCGCATGCAGCGGCCTGGGCGTATTTGACGGTTCTGCCTGACAGGTGCAGCCTCGACCGACGAGCGAAAGCGGGCGATCCGAAAAAGGCCGTCGAGTATGGCGACCATCCCATCCGTCACGGTCCCGACGAATGGCCCATCGTCCCCGCGGCCTTCCCTCGATCGGTGGAGCCGGGCGGGGTCGCCGTCCCGGCAGATGTCCACGCGTACCCTCATCTCACCCGCGGTATTTTTCCGGGGGGCAGATGCGACCATCCGAAGCAGGATCGAGCGCGGACCCAAGCGGTGTAAGCCCGGGCGGCTCACCGGTTCCGGGCAAGGAGATCCTCGATCATCGCGCACAGATCGGCCCCCTTCTCCTCCTGGACGAAGTGCCCGGTCTCCTCGAACCTGACGACCGTGCCGTCCGTGAACAGGCCGCTCCACCTTTCGAGCTCCCTCTCGCGGAACGCGATGTCCCTCATCCCCCAGAGCATCAGCGCCGGTTTGTCCCCGATCGCATCGCGGCGCGACCAGAGCCCGTCGAGCCACTCGCCCGAGCCGACGATCTCCCGCGGGAAGACCCAGCACCCCTTCCGGTCCCTCGCCCTCCCCAGCGGCCTGAGGTAGTGGCGCTTGACCGTCCTCGTGAGCACCGACCTGTGGCCGTGGCCATCCTCATGACGCCCCTCACGAAGGAGTTGAACCTCTTGATGAGGAACCGGCCGAAGGGCCCCCCCATGAAGCGGCTGAACCTCACGTAGTGCGGGTCGTCGGACACCGACCACGTCCACGTGTCCATGATGACGGGCGCCTTGACGTTCTCGGGCCTGTTGACCGCGTACGAGAGGCCGATGGGGCCGCCCCAGTCCTGCACCACGAGCGTGACGTCCTT
>JAKEGO010000135.1 GCA_022615805.1 Thermoplasmata archaeon | reverse complement strand
TCAGGGAAGACTTTGACAGGGCAGGCCTACCCGTCACCCAACGATCGAAAGCCAAGGGTAGTCCGTTTTTGGACGTGCTTTTTCTTACATCGGAGCTTCTCCGAGATGGCAGGACCGATGTGCGAAAAAGTACGCTAGAACTCGAATTCCACGCCTTCCTGGCCCTTCAGGATGGCGAGCATCCTCTCGGCGATCAGCATGTCCCGGTCGGTCACGTCGAGCTTCAGGTCGACGTACAGGAACTCGAGGCGGGCGTGCTCGCGCCGGATGTGCTCTTCCTTGTGCTTCCCCCAGAAGCGCTTCGGCGGGGGTGTGTCCTTCAGGACGGCCTCGATGTCCTCCAGGATCTCGAGGATCCCCTGTTCGTCACGGGTCGCCATGTCATCGCCGTTCTGGGAGTGGCGGGACGGTATTTATCGGTTTGGCCTGACGCGGCACCGTAGCCCCCCAAAACCCATATATCGCCCCTCGCGCTTCGGCGCGCATGAAGTCCGTCGACGACATCACGCTCCGCGAGGGCATGCGGGTATCCGAGCTCATCGACCAGTTCTCCGGGGCGGGCGGCTTCACGGCGCCCATGCTGGCCGAGGCCGTCGACATCCTCGAATCGATGTACGGGCCCGAACGTTCCACCATATTCCTGTCCTTCCCGGCGGCGCCCGTTTCGACGGGGATGCGCGGCGTCCTCCGGATGCTGGTCCAACGGAAGCTGGTCGACGTCGTCGTGACCACCTGCGGCACACTCGACCACGACCTGGCCCGGTGCTGGGGGGACTACATGCGCGGCTCGTTCGAGGCCGACGACGAGGTCCTGCTGGAGAAGGGGATCCACCGCCTCGGGAACGTCTTCGTCCCCCTCGACGTCTACGGGCCGGCGCTGGAGTCGCGGCTCCAGCCCTTCCTCGAGGACCTGTACGCGAACGAGGGCGTTCGGACGATCTCGTGCAACGACCTCGTGTGGCGCATGGGGGAGCGGCTCGCGGACGAGAGCAGCATCCTGTACTGGGCCCGGAGGAACCGGATACCGGTGATCGTTCCCGGCATCACGGACGGCGCGGTCGGGAGCCAGTTGTGGCTCTTCCGCCAGGCGCACTCGGACTTCCACGTCGACCTCCTCGCCGACGAGACGCTCCTGTCCGACATCGTGCACACCGCAAGGAGGACGGGGGGTCTCATCATCGGCGGCGGGATCTCCAAGCACCACGTCATCTGGTGGAACCAGTTCCGCGACGGCCTCGATTCCGCCGTCTACGTGACGACGGCCCCGGAGCACGACGGCTCCCTCTCCGGCGCGCGCATGCGCGAGGCCATCTCCTGGGGGAAGCTCAGGCCTAAAGCGCGCCACGTCACCATCCCCGGGGAGGCGACCGTCATAGTGCCCATACTCGCGGCGGCGCTGCTGGACAGGCTGAATGAAGGATGATGCGTCCGATGGGACATCGCTTTCAAGGTCCTTGGGGAGCTCGATCGGGGCTCTCGATCGTACATATCGCTCAGATCGTCGAGGGACCGCCGACGGGCAGCACCGGAAGAGAGCCGATGTCGCCCCTCAGGGCCGGTCCGTGGGTATATATCCCGACGATGCCCGCGTCCTCGTACCTGTTGTTGGCGAGCGCGGCCCACGGACGGCCGTCGGGGTCTATGCAGATGTCGATGAAGTCGCCGAAGCCCCCGCACCTCCGGAAGCCGCAGTCGTCGCTCGTGTCCAGCGGGTCTTCGGGCTGGTTCACCGCGACCGTGGTGATCAGCGGATGCTCGTTCCACGCGTCCGTGATGACGCCGAGGTACCCGGACCATCCCGTGCCCTCCTCGTTGAGCCCTATGTAGGTGAAGGCGCACCTGCCGTCCGCCCCGCCCGCGATGGACGGGAAGCCGCATTCGCCGACGCCGGGCGGCGCCACCATCATCGGATCGCACCATGTGTCGCCGAAGTCCAGGGAGTTGCTGTAGTAGGGCATGTTGTCCGCGCCTATCCAGAAGGCGTGGACGTTGTTCGCCTCGTCGACGCCGATGGCGATCTCGTGGGTCTGCGTCCCGGTCTCGGTCGTGATGATGTGCTCTGTCCACCACATGCCGCCGTTCGTGCTGCGGTACATCGCGGGCTGGTAGTCGCCGGCGGGCTGGCCGCGGTAGATCTTGCCGTCGTTGGCGCCCACGAGGTGGCCCGACAGCCCGGAGGCGGGGCTCTGGCCGATCTGGTAGTGCGGCTTCTCGACGTCCCACGTGGAACCGCCGTCGATGCTCGTGCTGCCGTATGACCCGCCCACCCCGCCCCCCTGGAGGCCGGTGTTTATCGAATAGACGTACACGGTGTCATACAAGGTCATCGGGAATCCCGGCGGCGGGGGCATTGACGCGATGGTCTGGTGGTCCTGCGGCGTGTAGAGTCCGGAGACGGGCCTCGTCATGAGCGTCTCCCACGTGTCGCCCTCGTCGTCGGAGTACTCCATGGTCATGCCGAGGAGCGCGTGCATGTCGAACTTGACGACCCTGTCGGTCCATGGATCCACGTAGATGTAGGGGTCGTTGCTGTTCCTCACGATGTTGGGGTTTGGCGTGACGTCCTCCCACGTCTGCCCCTGGTCCTTCGAACGGATGACATGGGTCCCCTCGCCGAGGCCGTTGTGGCTGCTCATGAAGAGCGTGCCGGTCGAGGTGACGCCGATGGTCGGTTCGAACGTGTGCGTGCCTATGCCATAATACGTCCCGTTGGCCCAGAAGGGGGCGTTGTCACCGGTCAGGTTGGCGGACAGGTTCTCGTACCATTCCCTCGCGTCGAGTGCGCCCGCGAAATGGTAGTACGTCGTGTTGGGGATCGTCCAGTTGAAATCGAACGGGCCCGGGACGAAGACCGGCGCCTTCTCGTCGTCGTCGCTGTCCCCGGTGTAGAAGGCGTAGTAGACTCCCCCGGAGAGGACCAGGAGGGCCACGAGCACGGATGCGATGACCATGAGCCGGTTCATACCGGTCGAAGTTATCGCTTACTATATAAATTTTGTATTCGCATTTTGACACTCGACCACTGGAGTCCGTTCAAAAAGTAGCTCCGGGAGCGCCGGCGGACCCGGGGTTCATCGCGTCCACGGGAGCCGACGGTCCATCAGGAGGGACATGACGCCTGTCCTCGATGCCGCCCCCTCCCCGACGTGGACGATGGCATCGCCCGCGACCGTGGCGAGGTCCTTCCCCAGACCGCGGTCGGCAAGCCCCCTCAGGAGGACGCCTTCCACGGTCCTGTCGGGCCTGGGCACCTCGGCCCACAGGCGATCGTCGTCGACGAAGGAGCGGGGCCACTTCTCGCGGAACCTGGCAGCGTTGGCATCGCTCACCGGGGGACCTCGGCGCACCATCAGAGGCGTCAGCTCCGACGGATGGACCTCGAACGCCATCTCTACGCGCTCGCCGGCGAGGAAATCCGAGGAGAGGACGAGGAAGCCGGCTTCCGACAGGGCATCGCGCAGCGAGGAGTGCGCCTTCTTCACCTGTGAGAACAGCACGTCGTCGATGAGGTCGGGCCTCTCGACCTCCACCACCGCAGGGGTCGTCCCGCGCGTCCCGAACCATGCCATGGCCTCGGTGGCGGAGCATTCCCTCCTGGGCTTCGGGAAGAAGAACCTCGGATCGGGCGCCGCGAGGAACTCCCAGGCGGCGAGCATGAACGTGTGGAGGGCGGTCGACGAGACCGCGGAGGAGACGTTCCTCGCGGGATCGACGGGGTCGACGACGTTGAACGGTCGCTGGAAC
>JAKEGO010000134.1 GCA_022615805.1 Thermoplasmata archaeon | reverse complement strand
GAAATGCGCCGTGACCATCGCTGTGATTCTCAGGCAATAGCTCGACGCCTGGAACGGAGGGACGGACGGGCTAGAACTTTCCGTTTGGTCCTTGACTCGCATGGTATCGCACTGTTCCCGAATGCGCCGTTACCATCGATGCGATTCCCAGGCCAATAGCTCGATGCTGCGACCGCCTCTCATGAGCTCCAAGTATTGGATTCATCGATGCGATTCCCAGGCTCATAGCTCGACGCTGCGACTACCATTCACTCCTCCGGGGATAGGATTATCTATCTCGCAGGCATCCTCGATACGATGATCTCGGTCACCGTCAGGGGCTCCCGTTCGACGGAGGTCCGCCAGGTGGCGCTCCCGGATTCGCCAACCGGGCTCGACCTCCTCCGATCGCTCGCGATCCCGGTGGACTCGGCCCTCCTGCTGCGCGACGGCCGCCCCATCGCCGACGACGAGGGGCTCTCCGACCGGGACGAGATAGAAGTGGTGATCGTCTCGTCGGGCGGCTGATCAGTACGTCGTCAGCTCCCCGATCTCGTCCTCGACCGCCTTGAGGATCAGGTGCTCCCGGACGGCCCGCGCGATTGCGTTGTTGTCCGGGTAGAGCGGGCGGTCCTCGCCCAGGTGATCGACGACCTTCCTGATGGCGGCGTGTGCCGCGGCGACACCATCACCCTTCTTGTGGCTCCTGAAGTCGAGGGCCTGGGCCGCGGCGATCGTCTCGATGCCGATGACCGCGCACGCGTTCTCGAGGACCCTCCGGGCGTTGAGGGCGCCGTTCATGCCCATGCTGACGAAGTCCTCCTGGTCCGCGGCCGCGGGGATCGATTGAATGGAGCTTGGCGCGCTGAGGATGCGCTGCTCGACGACGAGCATGCAGGCGGTGTACTGGCTGAGCATGAGCCCCGAGTAGAATCCCGGGTCCTCGGCGAGGAAGGCGGGCAGGCCCACGCTGAGCGCTGGGTTGAGGAGGCGGTTCAGCCGCCTCTCCGACAGGACCGAGACCATCGTGATGGCGTTCGTGATCATGTCCATCGGGAGGCTGACCGGCGTCCCCTGGAAGTTCGCGCCGCTGAGGTAGAGGTCCTGCTCCGGGAAGAATACCGGGTTGTCTCCGACGCCGTTGAGTTCGGTCTCGACCTGCCTGCGGGCATAGCCGAGGGCGTCCCTGGCGGCTCCGATCACCTGCGGCGTGGAGCGCATGCTGTACGCGTCCTGGACCCTCACCTTGAGCGCGCCCGAGTGGATGTCCCCGCCCTCCAGGACGCGGCCGATGTTGCTCGCCGACACGACCGCACCCCTGAAGCCCCGGGCCTCGTGGAGCCGCGTGTCGTAGGGTTTCATGTTGGTCATGAGGGCATCGAGGGTCATGGCGGCGGCGATCTCCGCCTGCTTGAGGAACCTCTCCGCGTCGTGGATGGTCAGCGCGTCCATCGCCGTCAGGAAGTTGCTGCCGTTGATGCAGGCGAGACCATCGCGGGCGTGAAGGTCGATGACCGGTATCCCCGCTCTCTCCATCGCCTCCCTGCCGTGAAGTCGATCCCCCCTGTGGAACGCCTCACCCTCCCCCATCAGGACCAGCGCGATCTGGCTCATCGAGGCCAGGTCGCCGCTGGCGCCGACGCTCCCCTTCTCGCAGACGACGGGCGTCACGCCTTCGTTGAGCATCCTGACGAGGGTTTCGGCGATCACCGGCCTGTTCCCCGAGCAGCCATGGGCGAGGACGTTGAGTCGAGCGAGCATGGCTCCCCGGACGTGCTCTGTCGGGGCGGGGTCGCCGTACCCGGCCGCATGGTTGTAGACGAGGTACCGCTGGAAGTCCTTGATGCGCTGGTCGTCGAGGACGATCTCGGAGAACTCGCCGATGCCGGTGTTGATGCCGTACATGATCTCACGGGAAGCGATCTTCCGCTCCACCATATCGCGACATGCCTGCATCCGGTCGAGCGCCCCATCGTGGACCTCGACCCTTGCGCCGTTCCGCGCGACGTTCACGACGTCCTCGACCGTGAGGCCGTTGCCTGTGATGACGACGACCATGGGCTCACCGCCCCTTCGATTGGCCGGCGATATTTAAATCTACGCCCGGCAATGCTCTGTTTCAAAATCCGTTGACATCTGGCCCGGCGATCCGTGAAATGACATCGATCAGCCGGTCGCTGCTCGATCCTCGGCATGAACTGTGATCCGATGGCCAGATCATGCAACACAGCACCCGGCAATGGAATGTCCGGCCCATGGTCAATGGCGCGCGGCCGCGGTCGGCTCCACTCTTAAATACGATGGAACCGCTGACCGTGCGATGCGTGCCCTTTGCCTGCGTTGCGAGACCTCCGTCGATGACGATGGCAAGGGGCCGTGGCTCGAATGCCCCACCTGCGGCCATCGCATCCGCTCGAGGTCCTTCGACATGACGGTCGACCGCGGACGCCGGGCCGTTGGAAGCCAGGCGAGGCGGACTGGGCATATGGCGCGGTCCCCTCGCGTCCCGCCGCCGGATGCGGACGGTGTTTCGCCGGGGCCGGTCGGCTACGGTCCCCTCGTGCCTCCACCAACTTACAGGCACGCCCGGGCGCCACGTCCCCCCGCGAATGGTAACTGGGTGTACGACCCTGGGTGGGGATACCGCCTGAGCGGCCCGTTGGACGGCCGCTATGCTCACGGATACCGGTACCGGCCGCCACCGTCGCATGGCCGTACGAGAGGCATCCTCGGCTCGCCACGGGCCGCCATGCGCGGGCTCCTCCGTTTCGCCCTCTCCTT
>JAKEGO010000133.1 GCA_022615805.1 Thermoplasmata archaeon | reverse complement strand
GTCCTAAACGCGGAACGGCGGATGGGCCTGCACTGATCGCTGCTTCCTTGATCAAAGGGGTTGAGCCTTGTTCCCAGATGAGTTCAGTGACCACCGATGTGATTCCCAGGCCAATGACGCGTCGATGAGAAGGAACGACGATAAGGGGTCGTTGGTCCTAAACGCGGAACGGCGGATGGGCCTGCACTGATCGCTGCTTCCTTGATCAAAGGGGTTGAGCCTTGTTCCCAGATGAGTTCAGTGACCACCGATGTAATTCCCAGGCCAATGACGCGTCGATGAGAAGGAACGACGATGAGGGGTCGTTGGTCCTAAAAGCGGAACGGCGGATGGGCCTGCACTGATCGCTGCGTCCTTGACAAGAGAGGTATAGCCTTGTTCCTTGAGGAGAAAGGTGACCATCGATAGGATTCCCAGGCCAACGGTTGACCGGCTGGGTGATACTCGCCAGGTCGCGGGTAAAAAGGACGACGAAGGAGAACGTCGTCTTGAGACAACAAGGGACCGCCCCCTCGCCGTCGGCTCGGGGGCGCCCATGTCCAAGGGATGCAGGTGCCACCGCGTTGCATCGTACGGGGGCCTATGTCCGGGGGATGCAGACGCCCCCGCGTTGCATTGTTCGGGGGTACCCGGGTGCGAGTCGAAATGGGGCCACCTGTGGCGGTCCATCGCTCGTGCATCGCGCGGCAAGGCGGCTTATGTCGCACGGGGCGGTGGAGAGCGAGATGCCCCTCAGAGCGCCCTGCTGAGTTCCACCGCGTGGATGAGCCCGTAACCGTACCGGTCGTCGTGCGGCGTGTCCTGTCCGGGGCACTTCTCGCAGGAGTCCATCAGCGCCTCCTTGAAGCGCGTGACCTGGTCGCGGTCCTGGCGGCTGTATTCGGGGTGCGCCTCGAGCTCCAGGGCGGCGATGGCCGCGACGAAGGCGGTCGCCTGCGACGTCCCCGAGGCCGCGGTGTACCCGCCGTCCTTCCAGGCCGAGACGATGCCGACGCCCGGTCCGACGCACTCGGGCTTCTTGTTCGGGTCCTGTCTGTCCGTGTCGAACGGGTATGGCAGGGGCGTGCGGCCGTCGTTGTCCCCCTTCGAGCTGAATTCGGCGATCTTCCTGTCGCCGTCGATGGCGCCGGCGGTGATGACCCCCTCGTTCCCTCCGGGCGTGTCGACGTCCTCGCTCCCTTCGCCCCTGTTCCCGGCGGCGGCGACCACCAGGACCCCCTGGTCCACCGCGCGGGTGCAGGCGGCGTTCGTCTCGTCCCCGATGTTCAGGAACCGCTGCTGTCCGCCCAGGGAAAGGCAGAGCACCTCCGCCCCTTCGGCCACGCACCAGTCGATCGCGTCCGCGACGACGGAGTCGGAGCCGCGCCCCTCGTCGTCCAGCGCCTTGGCCACGATGAGGCCGACCCCCCGGGCGGCGCCCTTGATCTGGCCCCCGCCGGCGATTATCCCCGCCACGTGGCTTCCGTGACCGTTGTCGTCGTAGGGCTCCTCCCTCTCCTGGACGAAGTCCCGCCAGGAGGATATCGATATCCCCTTCAGGGACTCGTGGCTGGCGTCGATCCCGGTGTCTACGATGCCCACGAGCACGCCGGCGCCGGTGAAACCATCGTCGTTCATGTCGACGATGCCGGTCATCCCGTACGCCCACTCGGTCCGCGAACGCTTTCCGTCATCCGACCCGAAGATGTCGAGGCATCCGCCCGTGGACACCAGGAGCACCATCATGATGGCCAGTAGGGGGCGATGAGCGCGCATCGTACGTGCAATTTCCGGTCAGGATAAAACCTTTGTGGAGGTCCCGGAGCCCGCGTTCCAGGCCGGTCCCGTGTCCCCCCCCATGTGGCTTCTCCCGAAACTCGTGTCCACCGGAAATGGGACGGAAGGATTCACTATGACTGGCTCGTTCTGCGAAGTGCACGCAACGATCACGGTAAGTGCCTCCGATGGACAACAGCATGAAGCCCCGCAATGTGGCTTCATCTCGATGCTCGTGTCCGCCGGAACGGCATGGAAGGGCCTGGAATGACTGGCTTCTCGTGCGAATTCCTCGCAGCCACTGTGGGAGGCGTCCCGGCTGGACTTTCGGGAATGAAGCCACGCTATGTTCAATCTTTAAATAAGAGAAGCACTTTGGACCGCTGAGGTAATTCCCTTGGCAGAGAAAAAGGGCAGGACCGCCGCGCGACAGGTCCGTGATCGCTGGAAGATGAAGAACTGGTACAATATCCAGGCCCCGGAGATGTTCGAGAGGGCATCGCTCGGAGAGACGCTGAGCGACGAGAACGGCAAGATAATGGGCAGGAAGACCATTGTCTCGTTCCAGGACCTCACCGGCGACTATGCCAAAGCCCATATCAAGATCACATTCGAGGTCTACGCCGTGAAGGGCAACGACGCCATCACACGGTTCGTCGGACACGATTTCAGGAAGGACTACGTCATCCGGATGGCCCGGAGGCGCCGCACGAAGATCGACGGCGTCATCGACGTGACGACGAAGGACGGCTACAAGATACGTGTCAAGCCGCTCGCGATCGCGGAGAAGCGCATCAAGACGACCCAGGCCAAGGGGATCAGGCACGCGATCGCCGATGCGGTGATCGAGAGCGCCAACGCGATGACCTTCAGCGAGTTCGTCAAATCGATGCTGTCCGGCGAGATGGCCGACCTGGCGACCAAGCGCTGCAAGCCGATATTCCCCCTTCGGAAGGTCGAGATCAAGAAGTCCCAGGTCCTCTCGTTCCCCGAGGTCGCCGAGCGCATAACCGATGAGGTCGAACCTGCGGCCGAGACCGCCGAGGCTGCCGAGGTGGCCTCCGCTGAGGGCATCACTCCCGAAGCCCCGACCCCCGAGCAGATCGGCTCCAGGGAGGAGGTACTCGAGATCCTCACCGGGCTCAAGGGCATCGGTCCGATGAAGGCCGAGGCCCTGTACGAGGCGGGATTCCATAGCCTTGAAGCCCTGAAGGAGGCCACGACCGAGCAGATCGCCGCGGTCGAGGGTTTCTCACCGAGCCTCGCGAAGAAGGTCCAGGAACAGCTCTGAGCCCGCATTCGACGGGTAGGCCCGCCGCGCGCCATCCCCCTCCTGCGGGAAAAAGGTCAACGGTGGAATTGCCAGTGGCATACCGACCGATTCTCATGTCCAAGGGATGCAGGACGTAGGGGATGACGGATTAACACCCCGCGTTCCCGGTGGTCACCAAGTAGGCTATATAACATATGAGGGCGAGTGGTCATCCGGTGGTGCGGAGTGACGCGCACGGTACGAAGGACGAACACGGCTGCTTACCCATCGGCGCTTGCGGACCCTGTCGGCGAGGAGATGGAGGCGCGGGTGCGGGCGCGGGTCGATGAATTGGTGGCAATGGGTTACGAACAGATGCTCCGCGAGCGGCTGGTCGACGATCGGCACCTGAACGACAAGACGAGGCTCAAGTTCCTGCTTCTCTGACAAGGTCCTCCTGGATCGCTCCGCACCCCCGTCCGTTCGAAGCGGATCTCATGATATCCGAGCCCCCGCCCGGCCGACGTCGATTCTGCAACACCCCTCTGCGGTCGGGCGGGGGGCAATGCTTCGGCTCAATTTTCGTGGACCGTTGACCCGCGATGTAGTATGACTGCGTGCAGCGGCCGATCGGGGAATGGTCGGTCGCTATCGCGCCCACCCACACCGGATGGCCGAGGCCCCCGGCGCATCAATCCCTCTTCCAGTAGTAGTAGGCGCCAAGCCCGATGCACGCCACGGCGATGACCCCCAGCAACGGGCCGATCTCGCTCGGCGACCGCGCCATGACCTCGAAGGAGGTCTCGGGGAGGAGGCCGTAGACCCCCTCGGGGAAGGTCATGTTGAGGGCGTCCAGCCACTCCGTGTCGTTGAAATGTCCCCGGGACCGGAACTCGCAGTCCTTCCCCTGGTGTGTGAACGCAAACCTCATCCTCAGGACGTAGACGCCCACGGGAGTGTCCTCGGAGGTATCGATGCGGATCCTGATGTCGGAGGACATCTCCGAGGCCATCTCGTCCCACCTGAACTCGATGACGTTGCCGGGCAAGACCTCGTACTCCCCCGCCTGGATCGGGTCGATCCTCGGAGGCGAATCGACCATGTAGACGTACTGGAACCTCCGGTCGTTGAGGCGGGCGTAGACGTCGATGTACAGCACGGCGTCCGTCAGTTCCACGGGGAGGCGGTTCTCGAAGGTGAAAGCCATGGTCTTCGCCTGACCCGGGTTGAGCTCCCTGGTGTCCACGTCGTCTATGATTGGCCATGACCCCTGCCCCCACTCGAGCGCCGTGGCTGGGCCCGTCGCTACGATGAGCAGGAACAGGACGACGACCGCCGCCAGCCGCATGGGGGGGCATCGCCTTTCGATTTTAAACCCTTTTGCCATCGCCGTGGGCTCCGGGACGCGCGTCTCCCGGCGCGGGTCCGGCCGAGCGGCCGGCCGAAGGCCCTCCTTGCTCGGGCGGCGAATACCTGAGGACGAACCCCCCCTCGATCCTGGTGATATCCGCGGACCTCAGCCGGACAGCCTCGTCCAGCGAGAAGGCGCCTTCCCCCATGGCGAGGCTCGTGGCCCTGCCGCCGATGACCATGTCCGCGACGAAGACGGTGAGCTCGTCGAAAAGTCCGCTCCGGAGGAACGACCAGATGACCCCGCCGCCGCCCTCCACGAGAAGCCGCTGCACGCCCATCGCGCCGAGGTCCTCCAGTAGGGGCACCAGGTCGACGTGGCCGTCGGCGTCGAGGGGGTACCGGCGGACCTCCACGCCCACCGGGGCATTGACCCTCGCGTCGGGCCCCGTGGCGATCAGGGTACTCGGCGGCGCCCTCATGACGAGGGCTCCCTCGGGCGTCCGCCCGTGCGTGTCGAGGACGACGCGCAGGACGCCGTCCGCCCTGGTCAGGCGCGGGTCGTCCGAGACGACCGTGCCGACACCGACGAGGATGGCGTCGGCCCATGCGCGAAGCCGTTTGACCCTCGCCATGTCCTCGTCGCTGGAGATCCGCGTCTGCTCGCCGGTGTTCAGGGACAGACGGCCGTCGAGGCTCATCGCGGCGTTGATGGCCACCCGCGGGCGCATGGCGGTGCTAGTGGGGGGGGGATAATTAACCCTTTCCTCGTCCTTTTTCAGGAGCTAAATCCACTTAGTTACGTTTAACTTGGTGCAAGTGGAATTCGACCGGGGCTTGTTCAAAAAGGGGCGACTAAAAAGGGACTACCCTTTGATGACAGAAGATGGGAGTCGGGTAGGCCTGCCCTGCTCAATGGGTCCTCGATACACCGGGTATCGCCTCGCTCCCCAATGGGTGTAGTGACCATCGAGGCAATTCCCAGGCCAGGAGTTGGGGCGGTGACAGAACGTACGATGGCAGGGCTCCTGAGCGGGGAGGACCAGCCGGCAAATACCGGCAACCTTAAAACCGATTCCGCC
>JAKEGO010000132.1 GCA_022615805.1 Thermoplasmata archaeon | reverse complement strand
TCGTGAACCCGTGTCGAGCGACTTGGGTTCAAATCCTGGATCCATTTTCTTCCCTTAGACAACACTGACTGAAAGGGGAAGAAAATGCTCCCGACGGGATTTGAACCCGTGTCGCAGACTCGAGAGGCCTGCATGATTGGCCACTACACTACGGGAGCATGTACCCGCCCTTCGCGCCCTCGTTCGGGGGAGCGCGTCCTACTGCGGGGGTGGCAATACCGCCTTCCTTTTATAAACGTTATCCAAGGCGACAGGGAGCGCCAGTCGGCGTTATCGGGGTTTTCATATCCCGGACCCGTATCCCCCATGCGCGCGCGTGGCAGTAATACTCCGTAATTATTTATAGCGCATAGACCGATGTGACCGTATGAACGCAAAGATCATCGCCCTGCTGATCGTCGTCGGGCTCATCGCCGCGCCGGCGTCCTACTACGTCGTCACGTCTGGCGACGACGATGACGGCGGCGAGGACGTCTCCCTCGTCGTCCAGGGGGTCGACGACGACGAGACCCTTTCCGGGGACGTGCACGTCACGTTCAGCGCCTCGCCCAGCGGCGGCGTGCTCACGATCACCGTCGACGGCGACACCGAGTACTTCGGCCTCCCGCAGCCGTGGACCTGGGACACCGCGCTCCTGGAAGACGGCGAGCACCAGCTCACGGCCATCTACGAGTACGGCGGCAAGACCGCGACGGTCTCCTTCACGGTGAGCACCGAGAACGTCTCGCCATCGCCCCCCGTCGTCGAGATGACCTCCCCCTCTGAGGGCACCCACTCCGGGGTCAGGTGGATCGAGTTCTCGGTCCAGGACCCCGAGGGGGACGTCGAGTCCATCGAGGTGATCGTCGACGGCTCGTCCAACGCCGTGGTGCCGAGCGCCTACGGTCATTACGCGTGGTCCGTCGACCTCGAGGACGGCGACCACACGGCCTCGGTGGTGGCGGAGGACGCCACCGGACTCGACGGCTCCGACAGCGTCGCGTTCGTCATAGACAGCCGGCCTCCGGCGCTCGTCCTGACCCCATCGGGCGGGTGGCGGAGGCCCCCCGTGGCGCTCCATTGGACCGCGACCGACGCATCCGACATCGAGGAGTACGTCCTCAGAGTCGACGGCGACGAGGTCTACTCGGGCGCCGGAACGACGTTCACCCTCGACGTCGAGGACGGCACCCACGAGGTCGGGATCGAGGCCACGGACGCCGCCGGGAACGTCGGCGGCACGACCTCCATCTTCAACGTCGACGGCACGGCGCCCGTCCCAACGCTCGACATCGCCGACGGCGCGGTGCTCGGCGGCGTGGTCACGGTTGCCGGCGACATCGTCGAGGAGGGCCCGGTGGAGGGCACGTGGCTCAAGGTGGACGGCGCGTCGGTGGCGACATCGCTCCCCTACGACCTCGACACGGCCGAATGGCCCGAGGGCGAGCACGACCTTTTATGGGGCTGCGAGGACAGGGCCGGGAATTCCGCCGATGTCGGGATAACGGTCACGTTCGACAACACGGCGCCCGAGGTGTGGATGAACTTGACGGACGGCGGCTACATAGCGGGCAAGGTCCCCGTCGAGGGCGGCTGCCACGACGCCAACGGGATAGCCGGCTCGTGGCTGAGGGTGGACGACGAGGTCGTCGCCACCGCTCTCCCCCACGAGCTCAGGACCACGAGGCACGCAGACGGCGATCACGACATCGCGTGGGGGTGCGAGGACGCCGCCGGGAACATCGCCGAGGTCAAGGTGACCAAGAGGTTCGACAACACGCCGCCGGACGCATGGCTAGACAACGAGGAGGGCGACCACGTCCGCGGCACCATCGAGATCGATGGCGGCGCCTCCGATGCCGAGGAACTGGCGAGCACGTGGCTGATCATGGACGGCGAGGAGGTCTCGGAGGCCCTCCCCCACGATGTCGACACCCGCGATCTCAAGGACGGCGCCCACGGCTTCACGTGGGGCGCCGAGGACGTCGCCGGCAACGTCCGGGAGGTGGAGGTCCACCTCTTCTTCGACAATACCCCTCCGACCATCGAACTCGCGATCCCCGGGGGCCCGAGCCGCGGCCTCGTCCCGGTGTACATCGACGTCGAGGACAACCTCGCGCTCGAGTGGTGGGGCATCCTCGTCGATGGCGAGACGCCCGAGATGGAGGGCGGCAAAATCAACTCGACGAGGTACGGGGACGGCGGGCACGAGGTGCAGGGCCGTGCGGCTGACGCCGCCGGCAACGAGGCGCTCCACAATGTCACCGCCGTGTTCGACAACACAGCCCCCGTGGTGGCGATCGCCGAACCGGATGCGGGGTACGTCCGCGGGACCATCGATCTGGCGATGGACGCCAGCGACGACTATGGCATCGAGTCGTGCAACTTCACCCTTGACGGCGAGGAGCTGACCAACGCAACCGAGGGGGCGCTCGACACGACCGACCTCGAGGACGGGCCGTACGAGCTCGCCGCTTGGGTCCGCGACGCCGCGGGCAACGTGGGCCACGACGTTGTCGCGATCGAGGTCGACAACACGCCCCCCGAGATCACGGACATCGACCCCGTCGACGGGTCCCGCGTCAGGGACGAGGTCACCGTCTCCTTCGCCGCGGACGACGGCTCGCAGATCGACGAGCTCGGCATATGGATCGACGGCGATCGCGTCGCGTGGGACGCGGAGTTCGCGTGGGACACCAACACCAGCGACGACGGCTGGATCGGCGTCACGCTGATGGCGCGCGACGCCGCCGGCAACGAGGCATGGTGCAACGTGTCCTACGAGGTGGACAACGTGGAGCCGCCCCTCGTGTACATCGAGTACCCCGTCGAGGGGATGGCATTCCGCGAAAGCTTCACGCTGACGATAAACGTAACATCCTCCGTCACGATCACGAGGACGGACCTCTACGTCGACGGCATGCTGGACCAGTCGCACTCCGGTCTGGAGGAGGAGATGGCCGTCGATACGACCGGTTACGGGGACGGGCTCCGGCACATCAACGTGACGATAGTGGACGACGGCGGCAACGAGAACTCGTCGACGGTGAACGTCACCTTCGACAACACGCCCCCCGAGGTCGAATGGCTGAGGCCCGGAGGCGACCGGCTGTGGAACGCCACGATCCGCGTCGACGCGACGGACGCCGAGACCGGCATCGAATGGATCGCCTTCCGGGTCAACGGGACCGAGATCGAGAACGGCACGTCCACCGAGGCGACGTTCCCGGAAGGCAGGTCGGACGGACGGTACGACCTCGACGTCTGGGCCTCGGACGGCGTCGGCAACGTCGAGCACGTCGGCAAGGCCGCATGGCTCGACCTGAGGTGGCCCTCCGTCGCATTCGAGTCCCCCGAGAACGACACGATCCTGCGCCGCACAGTGGAGGTCGTGGCCGTCCACGAGGACTGGGACATCGAGGAGGTCGGGTTGTTCCTCGACGACGAGGCCGTCGCAGACGGGTACCGGTGGACATGGGACACCACGGAAAGCGACGACGGCGAGCACTGGCTCAACCTCACTGCGACCGACAGGTACGGCAACTCGACGACCGTCCCGCTGCGCCTGGGCGTCGATAACACGCCGCCGGAGATGGCCTTCCTCGGCCCCGAGGGCTACTACGTGAAGGGCGAAACCGACATCGAGGCGGACGTGCACGACGAATGGGGGGTGGAGAGGGTCGCCTTCCTGCTCGATGACGCCGAGGTGAAGAACGGCACGGGCCAGATATGGACGTGGGACACCGGGGCCGGCGCGAGCGGCGTACACGAGGTCGCCATCATCGGCATCGACCGCGCGGGCAACTGGAACACCACGGCCCGGGACTGGTTCGTCGACAACACCCCGCCGACCGTCTCCATCACCGCCCCGGAGGAGGACGACGTGGTCAACGGCACGGTCGACATATCGGCCGACGCCTCGGACAACGTCGAGGTGGACCGGGTGCTGTTCTACGCGAACTCGGAGCTCATATCCCTCGCGTACGAGGCCCCGTGGGTGGCGGCATGGGACACCTCGGACCAGCCCGACGGGAACTACACCCTCTCCGCGATGGCGTTCGATCCCGCGGGGAACCAGGCAACGGCCGTCGTCAACGTCACGAAGGGCGAGGAGCGCGAAACGCTCGTTCAGGAGCCCGCGGTCAAGGTCCTCGACGAGTACGACCTGTTCGGCGTGGAGCGCATCGTCGTCACCGAGAGCCGCTACCAGGGCGCGGTCGTCGTCTCGACCCTCCTCCCGAAGGGGATAGCCCCGGCGATCGATTGGCAGAAGAGCTCGGCGACGGACATGTGGATCAACTACACGTCCCTCTCGAGGTTCAGCTCGGAGATCGCCATCTCCGCATGGGACTCGCCCGCCATCGCGGTCGTGGTGGAGGACTACGCCGACGCCATCATCGCCGTCCCGCTCTCCGTGTTCCTCGACGCGCCGCTCCTCATCTACGGGACGACGACCGACGAGGCGCTCTGGACCCTCGGGACGGTCTACGCCGACCAGGTCCTGACGGTGGGCGACACGCCCTACAACGACGACGGCGCCAAGAACATCGACGGGGGGGACGTGCTCTCATACGCCCTCGGCGTCGCCCTGCTCGGGGGCGAGACGCCCGACTACCTCGTCGCCACGAACCCGAACGACGTTTCGGACGCGTGGGCGAACACCTGCCACCTCTCCTGTTTCGCGGGAGCCTTCGCGGCCCTTCACCGGGGCGTGGTCCTGAACGTCGTCAACTCGGACGGGACGCCCTCCTCCGCGTCGGTCGTCGATTCCGCGATCAAGGCGGCCTACGGCGAGTTCGAGGACCTCTCGCTCACGCCTCGCTTCCTCAACGTGGTCGGGGATTACAAGTCGGTCCCCCACAGCTACGAGAACCACGGCTTCGGGAGCGAGCCCTCGGACAACCGGTACGCCGACCTCGACGACGATCCCACCACCGTGGAGGTCGCCAACGGCCGCGTCTTCGGGAAGGGCCTCGACGACATGTCCTACTACCTCGACAGGGTCATCAACTACCGGGGCTACTGGGACTCCGCCACCGCGCCGGTCGCCCCCGCGCCGGTCCTCGTTCCGGGCGAGTGGAACAACAACGGCGTCATCTACATGGGCTGGGCCGCCGAGTTCGCCGAGGACTCGGAGCAGCACTGCCGCGAGTACATGCGGAACGTCGGGTGGTTCAACACGAAGGACGACTCCGACGTCGCCCACGCCATGGCGACGTCCCAGCTGATGTCGGACTTCGCGGCCTCGAACTGGATAATCATCAACGCCGACCACGGGATGCCCTCCGGGACCACGACGTTCGACAGCGGGGACATCATCGACCTCAACCCGTCGGTCGCCTTCGGCGTCTCGTGCTCCGTGGGCCGCACCGACGGCGTCGACAGGGACAGCACGCTGACGTACACTTTCCTGGAGAAGGGCGTCAACTGCTGGCTCGCCCCGACGAGGACCGCCTACGGCTCCTTCGTGCAGACCTACCCGTACCAGCCGATAGCCGCCCCCGGGCTGTGCTACCTCTACATCAGGGCACTCATCGACGACAACCTCACGAGCGGCGAGGCGTACATGCAGGCGAAGGCCAACCTCATCCAGCAGGACCCCAGCAGCACGAACCAGGGGACGACGTGGCAGTACCAGCACTACGGCGACCCGGCCTGGAATCCATACGAGCCGAACAACGAGGGGACGTGGCTCTGAGTCTGCCGGTCGCACGCAGGATCTGATGACTTGCTATCGATTTTCAATCATGCTACCGTTCCACATATAGGTGGTGAATAGTCCGGGAATAAGATCCACCGAATAATCGATGCTAAG
>JAKEGO010000131.1 GCA_022615805.1 Thermoplasmata archaeon | reverse complement strand
TCACGGTCGAGAGCACCGCACTCGGGGGGACCGAGCATACCACGCGCACCTCGAAGATCCCGGTCCTGGAAGCCGATGGGTCGGTGTCGCACGTCATCACCGTGATACACGACCTCACCGACGTCGTCCAGGCCGACCTGGCCCTGAGGGAGAGCGAGGAGCGGTATCGCAACCTGTTCGACACGTCGCCCGAGGGGATATCGATCCTCGACCTGGAAGGCCGGATCATAGACTACAACCGGGCACAGGGGATGATGCTGGGATGGCCGAGGGAGACCATCATAGGAAAGCATTTCGCGGAGCTCGATTTCCTCGACCCCGAGCAGATAGAGGCGCTCATCCCGCTCTTCGAGGACCTCCTGGCCGGCCGTGAGGCCGCCCATGCCGAGGTGCGGGTTCGTGGCGGGGAGCGGGACACCTGGCTCGACATACATCCTGCCCTCGTGAGGGTCGAAGGGAGGCCCACCGCCATCCGGGTCGCGACCCTCGACGTGACCGAGCGGAAGAAGGCGGAGGAGACCCTCATCCAGAGCGAGCAGCGGTACCGCAACCTCGTCGAGAGCGCCAGCGACGTCATCTTCACGCTCTTCCCCGACGGCACCTTCGTCTCGTTGAACGAGGCGTTCCGGGAGCGACTTGGCCATCCGGTGGAGGAATGGATCGGGAAGGAGTTCCTCTCCCTCGTCCTGGAGGCTGACAGGGAGAGCGCGCTCGATATGGTCTCAGAGGTGATCGGGACGGAGGACCCCGTCACCCGCGAGCTCCGCTTCGTGACGGGCGGCGGGAGGGTCATCACGGGGGAGGTGACGGCGTCGGCCCTCCGGAGGGACGACGAGGTCGTCGCGATAACCGGCATCGCGAGGGATGTGACGGACAGGAGGATGGCCGACCTCGCCGTCCGCGCCTCGCTCAAGGAGAAGGAGGTCCTCCTCAAGGAGATACACCATCGCGTGAAGAACAACATGCAGATCATCTCGAGCATGCTGAGCCTCCAGTCCGGCTACATCGAGGACGGGAGGATGCGCGACGTCTTCAACGAGAGCCAGCACCGCGTCAGGTCGATGGCCCTCATCCACGAGAAGCTCTACCACTCGGAGGACCTTTCCCAGATCGACTTCGTCGAGTACCTCCAGAGCCTCGGTGCATATCTCGAGCAGACCTACGGGGCGTTCGACCGCGGGATCGATTTCGTCATCGAGGGCGACCGGTTCCCGCTGGGTGTGGACCAGGCGGTCCCCTGCGGCCTCATCGTCAACGAACTGATATCCAACAGCATGAAGCATGCGTTCCCGGACGGTCGGAGCGGGACCATCCGCATCTCCCTGTCCCGCCAGCCCGGGGTCGTCACCATCGTCCACTCGGACGACGGCGTGGGCTTCCCTCCGGACATGGACCTCGGGGACACGGGGTCGCTGGGCATGGAGCTCGTCACGACCCTCATCGACCAGCTCGACGGCGCCCTGGACCTGTCGCGGGAGGGGGGAACGACGTTCACGATACGTTTCCCGGTGCCCGAGGGCGCGGGAAAGGGCGGGTGAGCCGAGCCAGCAGGGGGCGGCGGGTTAAATTATATATATGGTCGAGCGCCATGTGAGCGGCCCCATCGGCGAGGACCTGGAGGCGAGAAGGACTTGAGCGCGGGCGAAGGCAGGCGGGGGCCCGACGGGCCCGGCAGCGGTGGAGACCTCTACCGCGAGCTTTTCATGCGCGTCCGCGACGGTTATGCTAAGGTCGACGCCGATGGCCGGTTCGTCGGGTCCAACCCGGCGTTCAGGGCCATCGTCGGATACGATGAGGACGAGCTCTCCGGGCTGACGTCGAGGGATATCACGCCCGAGAGTTGGCACGGCGCCGAGGCCCGCATCATCGAGGAGCAGGTGATGACCAGGGGGCGCTCGGACCCCTACGAGAAGGAGTATCGACGGAAGGACGGGAGGCCCGTCCCCGTGGAGGTCGTGACATACCTGTCGTGGGGCATGGACGGGGCGCCGGACGGCATGTGGGCCCATGTCAGGGAGTCGTCGGCACGGAAGAGGGCCGAGGAGACGGCCCGCCGCAGCCGCGAGTTCGAGAGGCTGCTGACGACCATTTCCAGCGATTTCATCGACGTCCCGCCGGAGGAGACGGATGCGGAGATCTCCCACGCTCTCCGGCTCATCGCCGAGTTCGCGGGGATCGACAGGTCGTACATGTTCCAGTTCTCGCCCGACGGGACGACGATGAGCAACACCCACGAGTGGTGCGCGGAGGGCATCGCCTCGCACATCGACGAGCTGAGGGACATACCGGTGGCGGCCTTCGGGTGGTCGGTGGCAACGATCCGTCGCCTCGAGCCGATCCACGTGGACGACGTATCGCGGCTCCCGCCGGAGGCGGCGCCGGAGCGCGCGGAGTTCGAGAGGGAGGGGATCAGATCGATAGCGTTCCTCCCGGTCTCGCTGCGCGGGAAGGCCATCGGGTTCATCGGCTTCGACGCGGTCGTGCGGCCGAGGGAGTGGGCGGAGGAGGACATCGCCCTCCTGCGCATCGTCGGGGACATCTTCGCCAACGCCCTCGACAGGAAGCGGTCCGCCTCCGAGCTCAGGCGCGAGCACATGATGCGCCAGATGATCATCGACACCAGCCCGGCGGGCATCGTGGTCGTCGACGCCCGGGGGAACATTCGCTTCGCGAACCCGACCGCCGAGCGCGTCCTCGGGCTCGAAGTCGGCGACATCACCTCGAGGGCCTACAACGACCCGGGATGGCACATAACGGACCACGACGGCGGCGAGTTCCGCGAGGAGGACCTGCCGTTCCACATCGTCCGGAGGACCGGCAGGGGCGT
>JAKEGO010000130.1 GCA_022615805.1 Thermoplasmata archaeon | reverse complement strand
GTGACATCGGTCATATACGACGAGGCGCATCACGGGGGGATGGACCTCGACAGGGACCGGTAGAGGTTGCTCGCCCTGGTGAACATGTACACGGCGCACAGCGTCGCCATCGGCTACGCCCTCGAGATGCTCGAGGCCCTCATCTTCGGGGTCTACTTCATAGAGGTGATGAACTTCCTCATCCGGTACTCGAACGGCGAGGGCTACCTAACGCAGATGACCGCCGTCGGCGTGACGCGGGGCGCGATCTGGTCCTGTTGACCGGAGAGGTGAGGTCATAATGGCCTGGAAGATGATCAAATTCATGCACGACAGGACGCTGGAGAGGTTCCGAAAGCGGTTCGAGGAGACCGCGACGCCCCCCCCCAGGGGCGCGAAGCGCGGCGGCTGAGGGGTCACCGTGGCGGAGCCCGAGCGCCCGTATCACCGCCCCGCCCGCGCGGATCCCTTCTCCTCCCCGAGATACTCGTACATGTGCCATATCATGTTGAACGCCGTCACGGCCTCGGGCTCGATGAAGGTGTCGACGTCCTCCCTCAGCATCTCCCGCTCCCTCGCATCGTGTATGCGCACTATGACCCTGCAGCGCGCGTTGAGCCGCCTGACGTTCCTGACGGCGACGACGGTGTCCTCGGACCTTGGGAGGGTCGCAATGACGAGCTTCGCGCGCTGGACCGCCGCGTTCCGGAGCGTCCGGACCTCGGTCGCGTCCCCGAGGATACACGCGACCCACTCCCTTCCCCATTGACGCACCCTCGCCACGTCCCGGTCCACGACGATGAGGTTCTCCTCGAGCTCGGCGACGGCCTGGATGACGTCGCTCCCGGTCCTCCCCGCCCCGAGGACGACGATGTGGTCGCTGTAGGGGATGGCCTCCTCCCTCCGACCCCAAAGCCCCGTGACGATGAAGGGCGTCGCCAGGGCGGACGAGATGCACATGACCACCACGGCCGCGAAGAGGTCGTCGGGGATGATGTTCGCCTGCTTGCCGATCTCGGCGGCGGCGAGGGTCGCGCTCAGCTGCGGCAACAGGACGACGCCGGCAGCGAGTCCTTCGGAGGGCTGCCTCCGGGCGAGGAGGGCGAAGAGGAGACCCCCGATCAGCTTCGTTGACACGAGTGTACCGATGACCGCGACGACGAGGAGAGCGTGGTCGGCGCTGTCGAGGACGACCACGAGGTCCGTCTCGAGGCCGATGTTGATGAAGAATATCGGTATGAGGAAACCGTGGCCGATGGCCCTGACCTTCCTCTCGGTGGCATGGCCCTTCATGCTCTCCCCGAGGACGAGTCCGGCGATGAAGGCGGCGACTATGCCGTGGATGCCGAGGAGGGTCGAGACCGCGATGAAGTAGAACAGGACGGTGAGGACGAAGCGCGTCTCCGACTCCTCGGGGGTCCGCTCGTACCGGGAGAAGAACCATCGGGCCGCCCTAGGGATCCACATGTAGGAGAAGACGATGAAGAGGACGGCCAGGCCAGCGAAGAGCGCGAACTCCGCCGGTCCGCGGTCGACCTGGAGGACCATCGACAGCATGATGAGGGAGGCCGCGTCGAGCGCTACGACGGCGGGAACGATGTACGTCCCTATCCGCTCCCTCAGCTGGTAGTTCGAGGTCACCATCGGGATTATCTCCCCGACCGAGGATGAGACGAGGATCGCCCCGAACAGGAAGGCGGTCTCCGGCGGGAATCCGAAGGCGGTGGCCATCGCGTATCCGCCCGCAAAGCACGTCCCGCCAGCGGTCAGGACGAGGACGATGAACCGCCTCCCGCTCGAGCCGCGAGAGGAGTGCGCCTCGAGGCCGGCGAGGAAGACCAGGAAGAACAGGCCGAGGCGGCCGATGTCGTATATCGCCGGCTCGAGCTCGATCAGGCCCAGTCCGTGGGGGCCCACGAGGATGCCCGCGACGATGAAGAGCGGGACGGGCGTCAGCGATGACCGGCGCACGACCTCGGGGATGACCAGGGCGATGAAGACGACGAAGGAGAACGTCAGCAGGAAGACGTCGACCTCGGGGTGCATCGCACCTCCATCGGCGCTAGGGTATTTAATCGTGGCTTGCGCGAGGGGAGTCCTGCAGCGCCCCGGGGAGGTGCCAGGTTACCACCTGCCGCAGCAGGTGCTAACCAGACGCTCCTTATCTATCGACGGCGACAAGATACCCGCGGCGAAGGAGCATGGACGACGACGGTGTGGCGGAGGTCCCCGGGACGGCCGGAGGGACGGGAGCGCTCTTCTTCGAGAACCTGGCGCAGAGGAGGATCATCGAGGTCCTCGGGCTGCAGCCGGGGGAGAACGTCTTCATCCCCTACCTCGAGGTCGTCCTGAAGAAACCGAAGGAGCGGTTCGCCTGCGACCTGTGCAGGCTCGTCCTGCTGGGCCTCATCGAGCAGGTGGACCGGGACGATGGCGGGGACTCGCTCTACCCGTTCGTCCTCGAGTACCACCTGACGCCGATGGGGCGCATGGTGTTCAAGGGTCTCCAGCTCGAGGACCTCGCTGCCGCGACCCCGGGCGGCGAGTGAGCGGCATCGGGGGCGCCCGCTCTCGATCCTGGGCCGCGCACGAAGGTCCCGTCGGCCTAGCCCACACCGTCCCGTCCCTCCGATGTCATCGTGACGTGCGACCGCCGCGCCGTCCGGCGGACGCGCGGGCGCCGCCACAGCGCCGAATAAAAAGCCTATTATCCCACCGACGGATGGAAGAGCGATGATGTCGTACGGCGGCATGCGTTTCCTCGGAGGCACCTGGAGGCCGGGGTACCTGAGGGTCGACGGCGGTCGTCCCCTCGGGATGCACGCCCGGCCCCGCGGGGAGGTCGTCGAGGCGCTCCTCCTGCCGCCCCTCATCGACGCCCACGTCCACACGGGGGACACGTTCCTCCGGCGACGCTTCTCGATGATGGACCTTGGACTGGACGCCGCCGTCGGGCCGGGCGGATTCAAGCAGGACGCCCTGGCGGGTGCGGACGACGCCACGATGGTCGCGAGCATTGCCTCCTGCCTCCGCGAGGCGGAGGCCGCCGGGGTCGTCTGGGCCGTCGACTTCCGCGAGGGAGGGGCCCGGGGGATCGACCTCCTCCGCCGGGGCAGGGAGGCCGCGGGGCGCGGCATCCCCGGCGGGGCGGGGGGTGAGGGGGCCGCCGGCCTTATGGCCCCACATCCGCACCCCTGCCGCGTCGGCGTCACCGCCCTCGGCAGACCGACGGGCGGGGACCTCGAGGAGGTCCTCTCCGTGGCCGATGGGCTGGGCATCAGCGCTCTGAGGGACGTGGGGGCCGAGAAGGCCCGGCTCTGGGTACGGGCCGCTCGCGCCTCGGGAAGGGCCGTCGCGCTCCACGCCTCCGAGGGGGAACGGGAGGACATCGGCACCGTCCTGTCGCTCGCGCCCGACCTGCTCGTCCACTGCGTCGCGTGCACGGACGAGGACCTCGGAGCGATCGCGCGGCGCGGCACCCCGGTGGCCGTCTGTCCGAGGTCCAACGCCCGTTTCGGGCTCGACCTCGACGTGCGACGCATGACCAAAGCGGGGGTCACCGTGATCCTCGGGACGGACAACGGCATGGTCGCCGACCCATCGCCGCTTGCGGAGGCCGCGTTCCTCGTTGACGAGCACGGCCTGACCGTCGAAGAGGCGCTGGCCCTCGCGGAGAATGCGAAGGTTCTTATCCCACGTTTCGCAATGCCCATCGACCCTGTGGCCGGTGACTGCACGGTGGTGGAGGGGCGGGAGCCTGGCGAAGCCCTTTCCGGCCGCGCGATCGCGACGGTGGCGGCGGGGTCCCTGAGGATGTACGAGGTGTGATGCATGCGCGTCAGCGACCTGATGAGCACCGAGGTGATATCGGTCAAGATACCTTCCGACAGAAGGGTGGCGCTCAGGCTCATGGTGAAGCACTCGATATCCGGCCTGCCCGTCGTCGATGAGGGCGGGTCGCTCGTGGGGATAATCACCAGGAAGGACATCTTCAGGAAGTCCACGGAGGAGCAGCTCGCCCT
>JAKEGO010000129.1 GCA_022615805.1 Thermoplasmata archaeon | reverse complement strand
CGCGGATCGGGGCGGGGCGTGGGTCGCTTTGACACAGCCCGCCCACCGGGCGGCCAGGGCCGCCCGGGGGGCCGCGCCCGTGTACGGCCCTCCCCCGACGATGAGGACCCTGCCTCCGTCCCCCTTGTGGGCATCGCGTGCCCTGCCGGGGACCAGCGTCAGTTCGCCGGGCCCGGTGAAGGCCGCCGCCTCAGGGGGTATCCCGATGTCGACGACCTCGACCGCGTCGAGCCCCTCCATCCCCTCCTTCAGGTCGTGGAAGGTGAGCGTCAATGCAGGCCGGACCGCCATCTCGCTGCCGAAGCCGCTCGGGACATCCACCGATACCACCGGCACCCCGACCTGGTTGATAGATCCGATGATGAAGCCGTACGGCTCCCTTGGTCGCCCTCTGGCGCCGACGCCGAGGAGCGCGTCTATGACGAGGTCGACCCGTTCGAGCGCCGGAGCAAGGTCGTCGAGCGCGACCTTCCTCACCGACGATGGCAGCCTCACGGCGGCGTCGAGGGCCAGGTCGGTGGACGGGTCGGCCGCGGCGACGATAAGGACCTCGATCCCAGTTTCGGCGAGCCGCCGCGCCGCGACGTAGCCGTCCCCGCCGTTGTTACCGCCCCCGCATGCCACGAGGACCCTGCCGGGCGCGAACCTGCAAATGACCCGATCGGCCACCGCCGCTCCGGCGTTCTCCATCAGTCTGGACTGCGGGACGCCGAGGGCGGCGGAATTGCCGTCCAGCACCGCGACCTCCCGCAATGGTATCATTGCCGGACCACCTTCCTCCAGTCCTCGAGGAACTGCTCTATCCCGATGTCCGTGAGAGGGTGTCCCGTCATCTTCAGGAGCACGCCGTAGGGCACGGTGGCCACGTCCGCCCCCGCGAGCGCCGCCTCGACCACGTGGTTCGGCGACCTAACGGACGCCACGATGATCTGGGTCGGGTAGCCGTAGTTGGCGTAGATCGTCGCTATGTCCCTGACGAGGTCCATGCCGATATGGCTGTTGTCGTCGAGCCTCCCCACGAAGGGGCTCACGTACGTCGCGCCGGCCTTTGCGGCGAGGAGCGCCTGGCTCGGGCTGAATACCAGCGTGACGTTCGTCTGGACCCCCGCGTCCGACAGGACGGAGACGGCCTTCAGTCCCTCGGCGGTCATGGGCACCTTGATGACCACGTTCTTGTGGACCTTCGTGAGGTCTCGGGCCTCGGGCACCATCTCGTCCGCCGTCTCGCTGACGACCTCGGCGCTGACCGGCCCGTCGACGATGGCGCATATCTCGCGGATCACCTGCCTGAGGTCGCGCCCCTCCCGGGCGATGAGCGTGGGATTGGTGGTGACACCATCGATGACCCCCCAGCTGTTCGCCTCCCTTATCTCGTCGACGTTGGCCGTATCGAGGAATATTCTCATCTCATCCCCTCCATCGTGCAGGGCGCTCCGGTCGATGGCGGTGGTGCCACCTCGGTAGCCCCTCACTTGAGCTCGAGCACTCCGAGTGCCGTCTTCACGACGTTCTCGGCGGTGAGCCCGAACATCCCCATCAGCTCCTCCGACTCGCCGGAGCGCGAGAAGATGTCGGGTATGCCTATCCTGTGGAGCGGTACGGGGTACGACTCGACCAGGGCGGTGGCGATTATGCTGCCGATGCCGAGAAGGACGGAGTGCTCCTCCGCGGTCACGACGGCACCGGTCTTCCTCGCATACCTGAAGAGGGTCTCCCGGTCGATGGGCTTGACCGTGCTCACGTTGATCACGGCCGCGTCGACCCCCCGGTCCCTGAGCATCGCGGCGGCGTCAAGGCAGCGCTCGACCATGAGCCCTGTGCCCATCAGCGATATGTCGTCGCCATCCCGCAGGACGTTCCATTTACCTATCTTGAACGGCGTGTCGCCGTCGGTGACCCTGGGCATGTCGGTCCTGCAGAGGCGGATGTACATCGGTCCCGGGCTCTCGACAGCCGCCCGGACGACCTTTCTCGTCTCCAGGGCGTCCGCGGGTACGATGACCCTCATGTTCGGGAGGACCGACATCAGCGCGATGTCCTCGTTGATCTGGTGGGAGGCGCCGTCCCCGCCGACAGTTATGCCGGCATGCGTCGCCACGATCTTGACGTCGAGGTTCGGATACGCTATGGACTGGCGTATCTGGTCGTACACGCGACCGGTGGCGAAGACCGCGAAGGTGCTCGGGAAGGGCTTCTTCCCCGCGATCGCGAGGCCGGCGGCGACCCCCATCATGTTCGCCTCGGCGATGCCGCAATTGAAGAACCTGTCGGGGAAGGCATCGTTGAACATCGACGTCTTAGTCGAGGATGAGAGGTCGGCGCCGAGGGAGACGATGTCCGGGTCTTTGCGGCCGAGCTCGACGAGCGTCTCGCCGAACGCGGTCCTGGGGTTCTCCATGACCTTCATGCGAGCTCCTCCATCGCCCTCTCGAACTCGGTCCTGTTCGGCGCCTTGCCGTGGAAGTTGAGCGAGTTCTCCATGAAGGACACGCCCTTCCCCTTGACCGTGTTCGCGACGATGATGGTGGGCACATCCGCATGGTCGCGCGCCCTCACGAGTGCCGAGACGAGCGCCCGCATGTCGTGGCCGTCCACCTCGATGACGTCCCAGAGGAAGGCCTTCCACTTCGCCGGCAGCGGCTCGATGCACATGATGTCCTCGGTGCAGCCATCGATCTGGAGCCTGTTCCTGTCGACGATGCCGATCAGGTTGTCGAGGCCATAGTGGGATGCGAAGAGGGCCGCCTCCCAGATCTGCCCCTCCTCCAGCTCGCCGTCCCCCATGAGCGTGAAGACGTGCCCGCCGTCGCCGTCGATCTTCAATGCGGCCGCGATGCCGCACGCGATGGAGAGGCCCTGACCAAGGGACCCGGTCGATGCCTCGACGCCCGGGGTCTTCAGCCTGTCGGGGTGTCCCTGGAGATGGCTGTCGATCTTCCTCAGCGTCACAAGGTCCTCGACGGGGAAGTAGCCAGACTCGGCGAGGACGGCGTAGAGCGCCGGCGCGGCGTGCCCCTTGCTCAGGACGAAGTGGTCCCGCCCCGGCATGTCGGGCTTCGCGGGATCGTGCCTCATGACGTGGAAGAACAGCGCGGTGAGCGCGTCGGCGGCGGACAGGGACCCTCCGGGGTGCCCCGAACCGGCATGGAAGATCGACTCGACGACGTGTCGCCTTATGCGCTTCGCCCTCTCCTCCAGGGCGGTCACGACCCCCTCATCGACGCGGACCATTGAGAGCCCCCGAGGTCGGTCAGACCTCACGGTCCCGCCATGCCCAACGCCGCATATAAGTATTGCGAAAGGCCACTGGATCCCGGCCCGGTACGTCAAGGGTGGGTCCCGTGTGGCGGGCGGCTCGGGTCATTCCTCGAAGTAGAGCATCAGGACGTCGATGGAGAAGGAGTTGCCGTCGTCGGCCTCATCGGTGAGATGCGTCGGGTCGTACGGATTCGTCTGGTCACCGGCCTCGACGAGGGTCACTACCGCGGTCCATTCGCCATCCTGCGGAAGGTCGTCGTAGAAGAACTCGATGGATATCATCCCGTCTTGCCCGTGCTCGTTCGTCCCCTCCTTCGAGTTCTCGAAACCGTCCGGAGCGATGACCCTCAGCTCGAAGGTGTCGCCATCGTTCGTCCTTGGGAACGAATCGGGCTCGTCGGTCCAGGTGAGCGTGAAGTTCGCGACGGAGACCCTCCCGCCCGTGTCGAAGGGCGGCAGCGTCACGTTCT
>JAKEGO010000128.1 GCA_022615805.1 Thermoplasmata archaeon | reverse complement strand
TGGTTCGCGACGTGCTTGAACAGGTGCTTCCCCGTGGCGTCCCCAAAGGCCCAGACGCCGGGCTGCGACGTCCTCATGCGCTCGTCGACGACGATCCATCCGCGGTCGTCCGTCGCGATGCCTCCCTTCGAAGGGTCGAGGATGTCGGAGTTCGAGGCCCGGCCGGAGGCGATGAGGACCTCCGTCGCGGGGACCGCGATGCTCCTCCCGGACTCCCGGTTCGTCGCCGTGACCTTGTAGTTCCCCGCCAACCCGCGCTCAACCTTGCTCACCTCGTGGTTCGTCACGATGTGCATGTGCCTCGACATCTCCCGCACGGCGAGGGTCGAGACCTCCGGCTCCTCCCCTTTCAGGAACTGCCGGTTCCTCCCGATGACCGTGACCTTCGAACCCATGGCCGAGAAGAAGTGCCCGTACTCCGCGGCGATGTACCCGCCGCCGACGATCACCAGCTCCTTCGGGAGGCGGTCGATGCCGAGTATCGTGTCGCTCGTGTGGTACGGGACGGCGTCGAGGCCCGCGATGTCGGGCACGAGGGGCTTCGAGCCCGTGCACAGGAATATCTTCTTCCCGGTGATGTCCTCTCCGCCCACCTTCATCGTCATGGGCGCCGTGAACGTCGCGACATCGCGGTAGTAATCGATGTTCGGTGACGACGAGAGGCCCTTGCCGATCATCTCGATGTCCCCGCCGATGTGCTCCCTCATCCGTTCCATCACGCGCCGGAAATCGACGCCCTTCAGCTCGACGTCGATGCCGAACGCCTTCATCTCGCCCGCGAGCCGCACGAGGTCCGCAACATGGACCAGGACCTTCGTCGGGATGCACCCTCGGGTCAGGCAGATGCCGCCAGGCTCGTCCCTGTCGATGACGGCTATGCGGATGTCGGGCGTCTTCCGGACCAGTGCATCGATGAAGTTCATCCCGGAGCCCGTGCCGACGACGATGAGATCGTATTGCTTCATGTCCGTCCACCGCCCCGGAAGGCCCGGGGCACGATAAATAATGCTACCCTCACGGGCGCAGCGTGAGGCGCTACAATTATGTGCTTGCAATCGGTCCGGTCCCCGATGCATGCGTCGCATGAGTTGGAGAGGGTCCTCCGCGGCCATCGCCGTCTCGTCCTCTCCTACTCCGGGGGCGTCGACAGCGCCTTCCTCCTCCGGGAGAGCGTGAGGGTCCTCGGCGCCCGTTACGTGAGGGCCGTCATGGTGGTCAACGAAGCCGTCCCGGGGGTGCAGCGCCGCGCCGCCCTCGCTAACGCGGAAGTGGCCGGCGCCGGGGTCGAGTACGTCGAGGTCCCGTTCTCCCGTATGGGGGGGTTCGACCGCAACCCCCCCGACAGGTGCGCCCTGTGCAAGCGGACCATGTATGCGGCGCTGGCCGAGAGGACGGCGGAGCTGGCGGTCCGGGGAGAGGGTGGCGGACGGTGGACGGTTGCCGACGGTGCCACGACGACGGACTTCGAGAAGGGCAGGATCGGCCTCGGAGTAGCCGCGGAGTTCGGGGTCGCCCACCCCCTGGCCGAGGCGGGGCTCTCGGACCTGGATGTCAGGCGTCTCGCGGCTGACCTGGGGCTCCCGTTCGCGTCGATGCCCAGCACGACCTGCCTGGCGACGAGGTTCCCGGAGGGCGAGCCGCTGACCATCGAGCGCCTCAAGGCCGTCGAGAGGGCCGAGGAGGCGATAATGGAGATGGGCTTCCCCCTCGTCCGCGTCCGCCTGTGGGGCGGGCCTGCGCTGGTCCAGGTATCCCCGGACCTCGTGGGCCGCCTGGCCGGCCAAGAGGATATGCGAAGGCTCGCTGCCATCCTCTCCGCGGAGGGGATCGGGGAATTCGAGGTCGACCCCGCGGGGTACAGGGAATCATAGTACCCGATAACCGATCAGTAACCCTAGCAAGGTCTCATTCACGTGCGTTGCTAGTGGCCTGGGAATCGCATCGAAGGTCACTAGCCTCATCGGGGAACAAGGCTCTACCAAGTTTGTCAAAGAAGACTTGATCAGGGCAGGCCTACCCGTCACTCAACTGCTGGAAGCCAAGGGTAGTCCCTTTTTGGACGTGCTTTTTCTCACATCGGAGCTTGTGCGAGAAATGAAGGACCGATGTTCGAAAAGTACGCTATAACAGGTCCATGGCCAGGACCTTCACGGATTGCACGCCCTCGAGGCTCTCCAGGGATGCTTCCAGCGCATCGGTGCCGCTTGCATCAGGCATGACGATGATGACCTCAAGCGCCTTGAGGCCGAAGGCTATCGGCTTGATCGACATGCCCCTGATGTCGACGCTCTCCATCGCGGAGGTCACGCCGGCCTTGAGCGCCTCCATGTCCTGTTCCGCCGACTCGGGCATGATCTGGTATTTCAGAAGGACCTGCCCCATGAGAACACCTACGGCCCCTGGAAACCGCACTTGTCGCATTTGTAACTGACGGCCTGGTCGCGGCACTGCTCGCACCGCCCTATCGAGCCCTCCCCGCAGGCCGGGCACTTGAACGTCGTGAAGCCCTTGCCAGCGAGCCTCAAGCCGCATGATGTGCACTGTCCGGTTATCATGGGCGCAGGAGAGCGGGCCCCCGTTATAAGCCTTATGCTTCGGTGCCGGCGGTGCACGGTCCGAGGGTCGCACACCACATATTCGCCCTGTCCAGGCGCTCGACCGGCACTGTCCTCCGCCGTTCATCGACGCGACCGTCGGAACGATGTCCGGATATTCCAACGGGGCGCATCGATGCACCCGAGACCCGTTGATGTGGTAAGGATTAAATCCATGCCCCCCTTTTACCATCGATGGCAGACCTTACAGTGGAACTTCTCGGCATGAAGCTGGCAAACCCCACCGTCCTCCCCTCGGGCATTCTCGGCGAACGCCAGGGGATGCTCGAGGCAGCGGCCAAGGGCGGCGCCGGCCTCCTCGTCACCAAGTCGGTCACCCTTCGTCCGAGGGAGGGCTACAGGGGCCCTGTGCTGGTTCCCACGCCAGCCGGTGGTATCATGAACGCGATGGGCCTCCCGAACCCGGGGATCGAGGAATTCTCGAGGACGTACGCCGCAAGGGTCGGGGGGAGGCCGGTCATCCCGAGCATCCATGCGTCCTCGCCCGACGAGCTGAGGCAGCTCGCGATGGCCGTCGACCGGCTCGGCCCACCCGCGATCGAAGTCAACCTCTCGTGCCCGCACGCGGGGGGCAGCAGGCCCGACGCGCTGGTATCCCAGGACCCCGCCGAGACCGCGAGGGCGATCTCCGCGATCTGCACCAACACCGACGTCCCCATCATTGCGAAGCTCACGCCGAACGTGTCGGACATCGTCGAGATCGCGGCCGCCGCCCTGTATGCCGGCGCATCGGCCATCGCCGCGGTGAACACTTTCGCCGCCATGGACGTTGACGTCAACTTCGAGCGCCCCGTTCTGGGCAACCTCATCGGGGGCCTCTCCGGTCCGGCGATCCGTCCGCTCGCGCTGCGAAAGGTCGCCGACATCGCCGTGGCCATGAGGACGGGGTGCATCGACCAGGCGCCGATCATCGCGTCCGGCGGAGCCGCGTCGGGCGAGGACCTGGCGAGGTTCATCCTCGTGGGCGCCACCGCTGTGGGAATGGGCTCTGCGGTCTACGAGCGGGACGCCGGGGTCTTCGCGGCCGCCTCGGCAGAGCTCGACGCGTGGATGCAGGCAAAGGGGTACCGCAGGCTCGGCGACTTCAGGGGGAAGGTCATCGACTGGCTGGCCACCGAGAAGGAATGCGCGGACGAGCCGATCGGTAAGGCGGTCGAGCGGGCGGCGGAGGCGGGCAAGGCGGCACCCAGGAGATGACGCTCCCGCCCGCCGAAGGCACATCGTCCTCAAAACGGCGACATCCCGTCCGCGTGGATCGGCATCACCCTCCTCCATCTTGGCGGGTCCAGGCTGTACACCTCGAGCTGGTCGACGTCATCGACCTCGTCCCTCAGGAGGACGACGTTGATGCCGCCGGCGCCGGACTCCCTGAATACGCGCGACGTGTGCAGCGTGAGGACGCTGTCATGGACGATCATCCGGTTGAGGCACGCGGTGTGACCCCGCACGACGGCGCGGATGCCGGTCCTCGCCATGAACCCCTCGACGTCCCTCCTGTCGAAGGACGCGACCCCGTGGACGTCGAACTCCTCCGGGTCGGCCCACGTGAGCGGCACCGTGACCTCCGGCAGCTGTCCGTCCGCCCGGTCGAGCGGCAGGGGGGGCAGGCCCGCGTGGGTCATCAGGACGCTCCCGGTGGCGGCGCACAGGGGCAGGTCCTGGAACGCCTCGCCGAACTCCCGGAGAAGCCGCGGCGCCTCCGCGTAGCACGTCATGAGGTCCGTTCCGAGGTGGAGGTGTCTTCCGAGCGACCTGTGGAGGAAGTTCTCGTGGTTCCCCCTGAGCGACAGGAGCCGCCCGTCGGCGATCCCCTCCATCACCCGGACGGCCTCGTCGATGCAGTTCCCGTCGGGCGCCCTGTCGATGAAGTCGCCGAGGAGGACCGGGAACGCCCCGTTCTTCGACGCGAATGCAAGCACATCGCTTAGAGCGATCCCGTCCCCATGGACATCGCCGGCGATGACGAGAGGGGGCTCGAGGCGGACCATCGCCCCCTTTCCGTGGAGCGCGTTGCGGGCCCTGCGCAGGACGGCGGCCACCTCGCCGGCGGACCTACTGCAGGACGTCAAGAAGGAACCTCCCTTCCATGTCCCTGAGCTTCAGGGCCCTGAGGGCGCCGTCGTCGTAGACCAGGACCCTCCCGCGGACGCCGACATACCCGCCCTCGTGACGCCCCGGCGCCTCGACCAGCTCCGGAACGGCATCCAGCCGCGGCAGGGCGCATCCGATCCATCGGAGGGGAGACGGGGCGACGCCGAAGGTCGTAACGAGCCTGTCGGTCAGGCTGGCATGGGCGCGCTCGACGCTCCCCCGGTCGACATCCTCCACGAGCATGGCGAGCAGCACCTCCGAGCGGAAGCCCTGCCTGACGTCCAGTGTCTCCGCCACCGTCCTCTCGAGCCGCCTCGCCCTGTATCTGTTCGGAACGGTCGCGAGGATGGAGAACGCATCCGCGCCCTGCTCCAGGACCCTCGTATCGACCCTGGAGGCCGTGCTCATGCCGACCTTCGGGCTGGGCCCGAAGTAGGCGATGTAGACGACGTGCTCCGCCGTGCAGATCCCCTCGCCGCAGACCTCCCCCTCGCACCTCGGTTCGAAGATGCACTCCTGGTGCCGGATGAGCGATGCCCCGCACTCGGCGCACATGCCGTATGCCCCGGTCCTCTGCCTGTGCGGGCACGGCGCGTAGTCCGGCCCTTCGAACCTCCCGACGCACATGGCGTCGTGTGAGAGGGTGAACGAGACGGGATCGAGATCGAGCCCCGTCAACGATCCGGAGCGGTGGTCGAAGACGAGGACCTCCGGCTCAGGGCAGGGGGTGGCGCGAACGACGTGCCGGTCGGGGTGACCCGTACCGTGGCTCCGGAGGTTGAAGACGTCGAGGGCCTGGTTGAACACGCTCCACCATCCGCAGGGGAACATATAAAAAGAACGCCCCGGGTCGATGAAAGTGACAGCGTTCGACATCGGGATGTTCGGGCGGCCCGGTCACCTGAGGGAGCCGCCGCTCTCCCGCCTCCTCGCCCTGAACCGGACCCCGTGCTCTCCGGCCCGCCTCTCCGCGCCGCTGATCGTCCCGCTGGTGACGATGGTCTCCAGGCCCATCTCGTTGAGGAGTCGCCGCACTTCGGCGACCGTCCTGTGGTCGCACCGGACGAGCACAAGGTCGCTGGAGCGGTCGATGACCTTGAGCCTCGGCGATGCGCCGCGCGCCGCCTCGAGGGCGTTCGCAAGGGCCTCATCCCCCCCCGTCCGGGGAAGCATGGCCAGGATGTATCGCCTCCTGCCAACTCGGTCCTTCACCACCATGCGGACGAATGCGTCGGAGGGTATTTCATGCTTCCCGACGCTACAAAATATCGTCGGTATCGTGATATTCTCGATGATTTGAGAGACTACCCTTCAACAGCGTCCAAATTTCCCACCGTCGGCCGAAAATCTTTAAATAAACGGTCCATCTGTCCGGCCTAGGAGGGTCATTCATGGAGGAAGCGGTCAAGGTATACACGCCACCGGCCAAGTTCGTCAAGAAGGCCTACATCAACAGCATGAGCCAGTACCGGAAGATGTACGAGAGGTCCATCAAGGACCCCGACGGCTTCTGGTCCGAGCAGGCAAAGGAGTTCGTCTGGTTCAAGAAGTGGAACGAGGTCCGCCATTATGATTTCGTGAAGGGCGAGATCAGGTACTTTACGGGCGCGAAGACGAACCTGGCGTACAACTGCCTCGACAGGCACCTCGAGAAGAGGGGAGACCAGGTGGCGATAATCTGGGAGGGCAACGATCCGGAAGAGAGCAAGAAGTTCACCTACAATGACCTGTGGGTCGAGTCCAACAAGTTCGCGAACGTGCTCCGGAAGCACGGTGTCCGGAAGGGCGACCGCGTCTGCATGTACATGCAGATGGTCCCCCAGCTCCCGATCTCGATGCTCGCCTGCGCCAGGATCGGCGCGGTCCACTCCATCGTCTTCGGCGCGTTCTCCCCCGATTCGCTGCGCGACAGGATCAACGACTCGGAGTGCAAGGTCCTCATAACACAGGACACAGCCCTCCGCGGGAACAAGAAGAACATACCGATGAAGACGAACGCCGACCACGCGCTCAACTCATGTCCGAGCATCGAGAAGGTGTTCGTCGTCAGGCGCACCGGGCTCGATGTGCCCATGCAGGCGGGCAGGGACGTGTGGTGGGATGAGGAGATGGAGGCCGATGACGTCCAGGGCGAATGCCCGTACGAGAAGATGGACGCGGAGGACCCGCTGTTCATCCTCTATACCTCCGGTTCGACGGGCAAGCCGAAGGGCGTGCTCCACACGACCGGCGGCTACATGGTGTTCGTATCGCTGACGCACAGGTACGTCTTCGACTATCACGATGGCGACATCTACTGGTGCACCGCGGACATCGGATGGGTCACGGGCCACTCGTACATCGTATACGGTCCGCTTCTCAACGGCGCGACGTCCATCATGTTCGAGGGCATCCCGAACCATCCCGACCCGAGCCGTTTCTGGCAGGTGATCGACAAGTACGGCGTCAACCAGTTCTACACCGCCCCGACCGCCATCCGCGCCCTGATGAAGGAGGGCGAGGAATGGGTCAGGAAGACGTCGAGGAAGAGCCTCGTTCTGCTCGGCTCGGTGGGGGAGCCCATCAACCCGGAGGCGTGGCGCTGGTACTTCGAGGTCGTCGGCGAGGGCCGCTGCCCGATCGTCGACACGTGGTGGCAGACCGAGACCGGCGGCATCCTGATAACCCCTCTGCCGGGCGCGATCCCGACCAAACCCGGATCGGCCACCCTCCCGTTCTTCGGCGTCGAACCCGCGATCGTCGACGAGAAGGGCAACGAGCTGTCCGGCGTGTGCACCGGTCCCCTCATCATCAAGGCGGCATGGCCCGGGATCATGAGGACCGTCTACGGCCACCACCAGAGGTTCATCGACACGTACTTCTCGATGTTCCCCGGGTACTACTTCACGGGCGACGGGGCCAAGCGGGACAAGGACGGCTACTACTGGATAACGGGCCGCATCGACGACGTGATCAACGTGTCCGGCCACAGGCTGGGCACCGCCGAGGTCGAGAGCGCCCTCGTGAGCCACACATCCGTGGCGGAGGCCGCGGTCGTCGGCTACCCCCATGAGATCAAGGGCCAGGGCATCTATGCCTACGTCACCCTGAAGACCGGCATCGAGTACACCGACGAGCTCCGCAAGGAGCTCAGGGACCACGTCCGCAGGGAGATCGGCCCGATCGCCACCCCCGACGTGATCCACTGGGCTCCCGGGCTGCCGAAGACGCGTTCCGGCAAGATCATGCGCCGCATCCTGCGCAAGATAGCGGCCAACGAGCTCGACCAGATCGGCGACACTTCGACCCTCGCGGACCCTTCCGTGGTCGAGAACCTGGTCAACAGCCTCGGACAGTGAACCGGACGCAGGGGTGCCTCGTTCCCCCTGATGTCCCCCTTAGCGTTCGCCACCCGTCATGCGGCCGTACTTGACCTCTGGTGCTCGAATGTCCTTGGGATGGAGTCGTATGACGCGTAGCTCCGGGAATGGCGAAGTCACCTGACGTCATCTCCGATCCGAATCGACCCGAGAACGGTGTGGTGCTTCACACGAAACTTCCTTCACAGCGAAGTGCAGCCTCGTCGCCGCCCTTCTCGAACGGACCCAGATCGCCCTTGTGGTGATGCGGTGGGCGTTGGGGCTCCGTTCCAATGGAAGGAAGGGTCATTGGCCTATGTCGCCGAGTCCCTCGCGGAAGCCAGAGAACTTTTGCAGGGCGATCTCGAGCGCCGTCCTCAGGGCGTGCTTCGCAGTGAGGGCGCCGTCGGTCTCGAACTGGAAGATGAACCTGGTCCCGTCCTCCTCGAGCCTCAGGGCCTTCGGCTCGCAGGCCTCGACGCAGGCGTTGCACATGTTGCACACGTGTTCGAAGTCGTCGACGAAGGTGACGCCCTTCTTCTTTTCCACGTGTATGAGGTCCCTGGGGCACGCCTCGGCGCAATCGCCGCAATCGGTACAGGCCTTCTCATCGACATGGAAGGCCGGGAAATAACGGTACCCGACCGCATGTGACGCCTGCCACTTGGAGTGGTCGCGGCCGCGGCCCAGAACGGCGGTGGCGTAGAGGACCAGGCCCTGCTTGTCGTTGAGGTTGACGATCGGGATGAGCTTCTCCTTGATGGCGAACCGGTCGTCGGCCTGCGCGAGCTCGAGGTCGCCCGAGTAGACGGTGCATGGGCCGACCTTCCATAGCGAGTACAAGAGCTCGCAGTTCGGGCACCCCTCTCCTTTGCACGAGCAGTCCCCCTTGAACCCGAACAGCTCGAGGTCCGTCGGCACCGGGACCATCGAGAGCCTGTGGGCGATGATCTCGTCGAACAGCGGGGTCTTCGATTCGTACTCCCGGTCGCCCGCGGGGTTGCTGATGGAGCCCATCGTGAACTCGACGCGGTCGATGGCCATCTTCGGGACCTCCGCGATGAGGATCCTACGGAGAGTGTTCACGAAGGCGGGATCGCTCTCGCTGACGAGCAGTTTCATCGAATTCTCTGTCTGGGAGAGGACCTCTATCTTCATTTGATTCCCCTCATACCCTGCGGCCGCGCTTCCCGCCTGGCTTCTTCGTCCCGTCGTGCGGGATCGGCGTGACGTCCTCGATGCGGCCTATCTTCATCCCGGCCCTCGCGAACGCCCTGATCGCGGCCTGCGCGCCGGGTCCGGGCGTCGCTGAGCGGTTGCCTCCTGGAGCCCTGACGAGGACATGGAGGCTCGTTATCCCCTTCTCCATCGCCTGTTCCCCGGCCTTCTCCGCGGCCTTCATGGCGGCGTACGGCGACGACTCGTCCCTGGCCGACTTGACGACCATTCCGCCTGAGCACTTCGAGATGGTCTCGGCGCCCGTGACGTCAGTGATCGTGATGATGATGTTGTTGTAAGAGGCGTAGATGTTCGCGATGCCCCACTTCACGGGACCACCTCCTCCGCCCCTTCCTCGGGCCGGCGCGCCTTGGGCCGCACGGGATGGAGGTCGCTCGCAAGCGGGCTGTACGGGTAGTATGCGATGTGGTGCTCCGCCTCCAACGGCACGAGGTATCCCGGGAGGGTGACGCGCTGACCCTTGATGGCGATGTGCCCGTGGACGATGACCTGCCGAGCCTGGTCGGGGGACGAGACGAGGCCCTTGTGATATACGAGGGTCTGGAGCCTGCGGTTGAGCACGCTGTCGACCTGAAGGGAGAGGATGTCGGTGAGCTGGGCGGTCTCATGGGCCAGGCCAATGCGCCTGAGCTTTGCGAGGAGCCAGTCCCGCTCCTTCTCCGCCTGTGGATCGCCGGTCCTGATGCGGGCGGTCAGGTTCATCGACTGCCGCCTGAACTGCTCGAGGAAGGCCTTCGCCTTCCATATCTCGCGCTTGTTCTTGAGGCCGTATTTCTTCTCGAGCTCGCTCTCGGTCTCGATGCGCTCGGCCTCCCACGGGTGAAGCGGGGACCTGTACTTCCTGCGCGGGAAACGTGGGTCGCCCATCCGGATCACTTCCTCCGGCGCGACACGCCGATGGTCTTCCCCTTCCTTCCGTTCGACTTGGTGCGCTGGCCGCGGACCTTCTTCCCGCGCTCGTGCCTGATACCCCGGTAACATCTGACGCGCTTCATCCGTTCGATGTCCTCCTTGCCGAGGATATCGAGGTCCATCCCGATGGCGTGCGTGTCCGTACCGGCGTCATAATCCTTCTGGCGGTTCATCATCCATCCCGGCGTGATGTCAGGAATGTCCTCGATGATCTCCGCGATCCTCTCGACGCTCTCGTCGTCGAGGTCCCCCATGCGGCCGTC
>JAKEGO010000127.1 GCA_022615805.1 Thermoplasmata archaeon | reverse complement strand
GGTGACCGAGGCCGCCAACCAGTTCTACATGAAGGTCCCGGGCATCGTCCAGGGCGAGATGGACCGGGTCTTCGAGCTCACGGGCCGGCGCTACAACCTCTTCGACTACTACGGCGCGCCCGACGCGGACCGCGTCATAATCATGATGGGCTCCGGCGCGCAGGCCGCCCGCGAGGCCGTCGACTTCCTCAACGCGAGGGGCGAGAGGGTCGGCCTCGTCATCGTCCGGCTCTACCGGCCTTTCAGCGCGGACCACTTCCACGCCGCGGTCCCGTCCTCCGCCGAGCGCATCGCCGTGCTCGACAGGACGAAGGAGAACGGCTCGTTCGGCGAGCCGCTGTACGTCGACGTCTGCGCCGTGCTCAAGGACCGCGGGGACGACAGGCTCACCGTCGGCGGGAGGTACGGCCTCGGCTCGAAGGACTTCACGCCGAGCATGGCGGTGGCGGTTTTCAGGAACCTCCAGTTGGAGGAGCCCAAGAACCACTTCACGGTGGGCATAACGGACGACGTGACCTTCACGTCCCTGCCGGTGGAGTATATCGACGCGGCCCCCGAGGGGGTCCTGAGGTACAAGTTCTGGGGACTCGGCGGGGACGGCACCGTCGGGGCGAACAAGGACGCCATCAAGATCATCGGCGACAATACCGACAAGTACGCCCAGGGCTACTTCGCCTACGATTCGAAGAAGTCCGGCGGCGTCACGGTCTCGCACCTCAGGTTCGGCGACGTGCCGATCACCTCGACGTACCTCATCGACAGGGCCGACTACATCGCATGCCACAATCCCTCGTACGTCGACAAGTACGACGTCCTCGCGGGCATCAGACCAGGAGGGACGTTCGTACTGAACTCCCCGTGGACCCTCGAGGAGATGGAGGAGAGGCTCCCCTCGAGCATGCGTCGCGCCATAGCCCTCAACAAACTCCAGTTCTACAACATCGACGCCGTGGCCATCGCCACGGACGTCGGCCTCGGCGGGCGTATCAACATGATCATGCAGACCGCGTTCTTCAAGCTCGCGAACGTGCTCCCCGTCGACGAGGCCGTCGCCCTCCTGAAGGACGCCATCGAGAAGACCTACGGCAGGAAGGGAGAGGACGTCGTCGCAATGAACAAGCGCGCCGTCGACATCGCCCTCGAGCGCCTGGTCCCCATGAAGTACCCGAAGTCGTGGGCCAAGGCCCCCGACGTGGGCCCGAGGGAGCTGCCTCCGCGCACGGAGTTCGTCGAGGACGTCGCCGACGTGATGAACCGCCAGGAGGGCGACGCCCTGCCGGTCAGCTCGTTCACCCCGGGCGGCGTGTTCCCGCCGGCGACCACGAGGTTCGAGAAGCGCGGCATCGCCATCAACGTGCCCGAGTGGCAGCCGTCGCTGTGCATCCAGTGCAACCAGTGCGCGTTCGTCTGCCCCCACGCCGTCATCAGGCCCTATCTCGTCACCAAGGACGAGGCGGCCGCAGCCCCTGCGGGGTACGCGGGCATCAAGGCGGTCGGCCCGGGCACCGAGGGGATGGAGTTCCGCATCCAGATATCGCCCCTCGACTGCACCGGTTGCGGCAACTGCGCCGACATATGCCCCGCTCCAAAGGGCAAGGCCCTCGTGATGAGGCCGCTGGTCGAGCAGCTCCCCGCGCAGGGGCCGATATACGACCACCTATCGACGCTCCCTGTGCGCGAGTCCGGGATGAGCAGGTACACTCTCAAGGGCTCCCAGTTCCGCCAGCCCCTCCTCGAGTTCAGCGGCGCCTGCGCCGGCTGCGGCGAGACCCCCTACGTGAAGGTCATCACGCAGCTCTTCGGCGAGAGGATGATAGTGTCGAACGCGACCGGATGCTCGTCGATATGGGGCGGCTCCGCGCCGGCGGTCCCGTGGACGACCGACGCGAGGGGGCACGGCCCCGCATGGGCCAACAGCCTCTTCGAGGACAACGCCGAGTACGGGTTCGGCATGCTCCTCGGGACGTCCCAGCGGCGCGCGGCCCTTGCCGACAGGGTCCGCGAGGGGATCGCGGGCGGCTCCATCTCGGGCGACCTCAAGGACCTGTTCGGGAAGTGGCTCGAGGCCTCCCCGGACGGCGACCGCTCGAAGGAGCTCTCCCTCGGGATCCAGGCCGCGATGGAGGGGAAGGCCCGTAAGGGCGTCCTCGCCGACATCTGGAAGGACCGCGACCTTCTGTCCAAGCCGTCGATATGGATCGTCGGCGGAGACGGCTGGGCCTACGACATCGGCTACGGCGGCCTCGACCACGTCATCGCCATGGGCATGGACGTCAACATACTCGTCCTCGACACCGAGGTGTACTCCAACACCGGCGGGCAATCGTCGAAATCGACCCCCATCGGGAGCACGGCGAAGTTCGCGGCCTCGGGCAAGAAGACGGTGAAGAAGGACCTCGGCATGATGGCCATGTCCTACGGCTACGTGTACGTCGCGTCCGTCGCCATGGGCGCCGACAAGAACCAGTTCCTCAAGGCGGTCAAGGAGGCGGAGTCCTACGGCGGTCCGTCGCTGATCATCGCCTACGCCCCGTGCATCAACCACGGCATCAAGGCAGGCATGGGGAAGACGCAGGCCGAGGAGAAGCTCGCCGTGGACGCGGGATACTGGTTCCTCTACCGGTACGACCCGCGCCTCAAGGCCGAGGGGAAGAACCCCTTCCAGCTCGATTCCAAGGAGCCGACGGCGGACGTGAAGGACTTCATCATGGGCGAGGTGCGCTACAACTCCCTCTACCTGACCTTCCCGGAGGAGGCGAAGAAGCTCCACGACGCCCTTGCCGAGGGCCAGAGGGAACGGTACCTCAAGTACAAGCGGATGGCCGAAGAAGGATGCTGAGGCCGCTCGACTTCGGGTCGGCGGTGTGGCGGCTCCCGGGGCAGGCGGCGCGGTCCGCCTGCCTCCCGTACGCCCTTGTCGCTCGCGACCTTCCACGTCAGGTCGCCCGCTCATCGCGACCGCCGTGCGTCTCCGATCCCGGAACGGCCCACCTGTGGGACAGGGACTTCGCCCGCTCCTCGACCGACCGTGGGCACCATTTCAGACCTTCCCGAGGTCCTTCAGGCGCCTGATGGTGTCGTCGATGTGGGCCATCTCCGAGACGGGCCCATCCCCGCCCGGCCGACCGACGGACGCCGGCCCTCGCTCGACGTCCTTCAGGACGTGCCAGGGAACAAGGACCAACGCCGGGATGCGCATCCGGTGGGGGTGCCCGTAGAGCATCATCTCGCCGAGCGCCTCGCCGTGGTCCGCCGTGACGACCACCTTCCCGTCGAGGGCATCCGAGAGGCGTAGGACCTCGCGCCAGACGATGTCCAGGTTGCTACGGTACCCCTTCCAGGCGCGATGCAGGTCGACCTGGCCCATGCGCACGGCGAGGTAGATGTCACGCTTCTTCGGCCAAACCTCCTCGCCCGGGGCCCGCGGGGACCCGTTCCCGTATGCGGGGGTACCGATCTCGTGCGCAGTGCCTTCGTCGTAGTCAAGGAGGGACGGATCCGACAAGAAGGGGTGGTGCGGCTGGTTGTAATGGACGATCATCCGCCTGTCCGGGAAACGCCGGAGGGCGTCGAGGGCCGCGTCGGTGACCTTCGCCGGCGGGACCGTCCTGACCGTCTCGTCCCATCCGAAGTCCCAGACGTCGACGACGTGGTGGAACGGAACGTGGCCGAAGGTGCACGTCAGGCGAGATCTGGCGAAATGCGGGTTGCCCGCGACGTAGATCGTGTCCTCGAACCGGCCGTCGAAGTTCCACTCCGCCCACTCCTGGGTCGCGCTCCCGCCGGAGACGGCTGACCCGGCCACAGGGGTCACATGCTGGCGGAACGCGTCGAGCCTGCAGGCGTCGAGGACGATGAGGTAGTCCCACTCCTCCTCCATGACGTGGATCGCGGCGGCCTTGGACAGCCTCCTGTACCTGAGCCACGCGAGCCTCCGGGCCAGGGGGAGGTAGGCCCTGTACAGGCGCTCCGACCTCAGGCGCCTCCACGGGTTCAGCGGCATCCTTCCAGCCGGACAAGCGGAGGGCTGCTCTTAACCATTTTCATGGGGTTGCCGTGTTGCAGGATGTGGCCATTGGACCCCCGATCGTGGCGGTCGGGCCGGAAATGGATGAGCTGGATGATGGCGTTGCACGGAAGGTTGTGGGAGCCATCGCCGGATCGTGTGACACAGCCGAAGCGGGTGTCGGGCGGGAACTTCACCTCTCGCCACCGTACCTTCGTCCACCCACCCGCACGTCCACATGCCGAATGGCAGCGCAGGAACAGATGGTTCCGGCGCGATCGAATAATGGATTTCGCGCTGCATTCACCGCCGCGATGGGCCGATCCAACATGGCCAGCGAAGGGCATTTATATCCCCTCGGCCTTGGAACGTCTCGTGGTACGAATGCGAAACATCGCTCTGATGATCCTGTTCGCGCTTGCCGCGATGGCCATCCTCTCGCAGAACGGAACATCCCAGGGTATGCGCCTCTACGGGGACGTATCCATGTCGAACGGTTCTGCGGCGAGCGGTCACACGGACGTCTGGGTCGGCATCTACGTCGACTTCGATGACAACGGCTACGACGGTCACGAGCTCTACGACACGGACAACACCGAGGGGAAGATCAGCGCTGTCACGTGGAATGCCACAAACGGCAGCTACGAGCTCATGCTGGACGACGGCGACCCCGGCTGGGGCCGGGGGGACCCGTACATCATCGTGGTCAACGCGACGCAATGGGGCGACGCCAACGGCACGGTCCACGCTCTGTTCTCCATCGTGATGGAGTGGACGATACCGACCGAGATGACCGAGACCGAGCAAGAGGTCGACGTCCAGACGCGTTTCACCGGGTTCAGGATCAACGAGTTCGTCTTCGACGACTCAGCGGAGACCGACGAGGACGAGTGGATCGAACTGTACAACCCGACCGACCACACGCGGAGCATCGACAACTGGATCATTCACGACAACGACACGAACAACAGGTTCAAGTTCGGGGACCTCCCCGACTTCCCGTCCCGGAACTACGTGGTCCTCCATTACAAGTCGGGGACCAACGATACGTTCTTCGGCCAGAGCCAGAGCGATGCCCTTCACATATACGTTAACGCCGCGAACAAATGGAGCAACGCAGAGGACCAGATCTGCCTGTACGATTCCTACCGCGGGATCGTCGACTTCGTGGCCTACTGCGCCGACGGTGAGTACAACGACGCTGACGGCGATGACCATGCCGCGGTGCAGGCGGGCATCTGGACCGACGGCGATTTCGTGCCTTTCGGAGCAGCCGCGGGTTCTTCCGTCGGCCTCGAGATCGACGGGTTCGACAACGACAGTTCGAAGGACTGGACCGTCTTCACGACGCCGTCCCAGGGCGAGTCCAACGCCGCCGGCACACCTATCCCCGAGTTCGGGCTGGCGTCCGTCGTCCTCGCCGTGGCCCTTGTGATGTTCGTCGCGCGGAGGGTCCGCGCGGAGCGGCGTCGATGAAACCCAAGAGGTCGATGTCGAGTTTCGACCTCCGTGCCGAGGTCGCCGAGCTGAGGTCCCTCGAGGGCGCGCATTTCCAGAAGGCCTTCGACCCGGCGCCGGGCGCCATCCTCATCAGGCTCCACCTCACCGGGGAGGGCAGGGCAAACCTGCTCGCTCAGATCGGCAGGTTCGTCCTCTCGACCGGGAGGGAGATCGAGACGCCGTCGGCCCCCGGCCATTTTTCCACCCTCCTCAGGAAGCACCTCGGCAACGCTCCCGTGACGGCGGTGGCCCAACACGGTTTCGATCGCGTGGTCACGTTCACCTTCGGGCGCGACCCTGGCATCGACCTGGTGATCGAACTGTTCGGGAAGGGGAACGCCATCCTCGTGCGCGAGGGGCGGATCCTCGGCGTCCACCATTCCGAGACATGGAAGGACAGGACCCTCAAGGGCGGCGCGGAGTACGCCTACCCGACGGCGCGGGCGGACCCGACGCTCCTGGACCTCGAGGGGCTCAGGGCGTCTATGGGCGGCGGGACTGACGTCGTAAGGGCACTCGCCCTGGGCGCGAACCTCGGCGGCACCTACGCCGAGGAGGTGTGCCTGAGGGCCGGCATCGACAAGGGCCTGGCCCCCGCCGATCTCTCCGACGACCAGGTCGAGAGCCTTCACTCCGCTCTGCGCGGGATCATCGACGGGCTCGCCGCCCCGGCCCCACACGTCGTCCTCGAGGCGGGGAAGCCGGTCGACGTCGCGCCCATCCTGCTCGCCGTCCACGACGGAATGGAGCGAGTCCCGGCCGAGACGTTCAACGGGGCGCTCGACCTCTTCTTCGACATCGAGGCGCCCGCCGAGATGTCGACGGCGGTGGTGCG
>JAKEGO010000126.1 GCA_022615805.1 Thermoplasmata archaeon | reverse complement strand
ATAGGCACGGCGATAATCTCCGGTTCCCTTGTGGTCGGTGACACACTCGAGAACCTCTTCACGAAGAGCGTCTACGACACGTACGACGAGACCGACGAGACCATCTTCACGTACACCCCGAACGCGACGTACGCCTACTTCAACTTCAGCATGTACCGTGGCATCGAGGCCTTCGCGGAGGGGGACCCGGTGCTGTCGCGCCTGGTGGAGGGCATGTCCCCGGAGATCGTCGTCGGGGCCTCGGCCTTCGACCCCCGCACCCGACTCTCCGAGGCGGGCCTCCAGCTGTGGGGCTTCGACGCCGCCGAGAGCAGGGCGTTCGGGGGGTTCACGTCGACGTCCGGGAGGAACGTCGCCGGCGACGACCTCGGCTCGGACGAGGTTCTAGTGAACGAGCTCGTCGCGGACGAGATGGACATCAGGGCCGGCGACAGGCTGATCATCTACTACGGAACGAACCTCTCTGGCGCTTTCGTCGTGCGCGACGTCGTCGAGGTCGAGGGCCGCGCTGCCTTCGGCATGGCCATGGGCGTCGGGGGCATGAACATCTTCATGGACCTCCGCCACCTGCAGGCGCTGCTGGGCGTCGGTGACACGATAAACTACATCAAGGTGAGCAATGTCGGCGACAAGCAGGACGGGATGGCGCACAGCGACGCGGTCGCAGGGCGCCTCCAGCCGTACCTGTCGTCGAACGTGACGCCGCCGCTCATCATCAGTACGGCCAAGGCCGACGCCATCGATTTCGCACTGGACGGGAGCGAGAGCCTCGAGCAGCTCTTCCTCGTCCTCGGGTCGTTCAGCATCATCGCGGGCGTCCTCCTCGTCGTGAACATCTTCGTGATGCTCGCCGAGGAACGCAAGGGGGAGATGGGGATATCGAGGGCCATCGGCCTCCGGCGGACGAACCTCATGTACATGTTCCTCTTCGAGGGGGCGGTGCTCGCCGCGTTCGCATCCCTGATCGGCGTCTTCGCGGGGCTCGCCGTGGCCTACCTCATCATCCTCGGCTTCTCCAACATCTTCATCGGCTCCTCCTTCCCGATAATGGAATACTTCACGTACAGGACCGACAGCATCGTCCTGGCCTTCAGCGGAGGGCTCCTGATCACCTTCATCACCATCGTCTATGCTTCCTGGAAGGTCAGCAAGCTGAACATCATCCGCGCCATCCGGAACATCCCCGAACCCAGGTACCAGAGGCACGAGGCGACCGCTCTCCTCGACACCATGGGCCCGGTCCGCCGGGCACTCACGCGCCTGAAGGACACCGCCCTGCGACATTACGAGCTGATCGTCATCGCCATCGGCGCGGCGATGTTCATCGGCGCCGTCCAGGGATCCGGGGCCATCGACCACCAGGCGTGGGCCGTCTACGGGGGCGCGTCGCTCGTCGTGATGGGCGCCGGCTTCCTCCTGCGCAGGTACATGCTGGACGAGAGGGCATTCACGATCACGGGCCTTGTGCTGCTCGTGATATGGGGCTACCCGTACGACCTCTTCAACGCCATGGGGATCGAGACCACCGAGGGTTTCGAGATGTGGGTCCTCGCCGGCCTCTTCCTGGTCGGTGGGGCGCTCATGGTCATCATCTCCAACAATGAGCTGATACTCAACGGGCTCATCCGCATCTTCGGGAGGTTCCGGTCGGTCGTGCCGGTCTTCAAGACGGCCATCTCGTACCCGATGGCGTCCAAGTTCAGGACGGGAATGACCCTCGCGATGTTCTCCCTCATCATCTTCACGATCACCACGACGGCGATGATCATCGGCCAGATCGAGGGCAACATCGACCAGATCCAGGACGAGCAGAGCGGCGGATTCCACATGATCGGATACACGAACCCGAACACGCCCATCCGCGACATCGAGGCCGAGATGAGGGCGAACGCGAACACCTCGGCCATCTTCGACCGGTTCGACGCCATCGTCCCGCTGAGGTCCGCGTACGTGAACATGAGGCCCATCGGGAAGGTGGAGGGTGACTACCGGGACAGAGCGGTGTCGCGCAACGTCTCCATGCCGTTCCCGGCCTTCGCGGAGAACGGGACGTGGTACAACGTCATCGGATGCAGCGCCCTTTTCATCGAGGAGTCGTCGTACGACCTCGACGACTGGGACCGGCGCTTCGGCGAGAGGCAGGAGGACGTGTGGCAGAACGTGCGGACGAACGGCACGATCGCCATCGTCGACGCCACCATCGTCCCTGACGAGTACGGCCCTCCCGGCGTGGGGCTCGACATCGGCATAGGAACGGTGGTCGTCGTCCGCGATCCCTTCGGCCGCGCGCACAACCTCACGGTCGTCGGCATCATGAAGCAGACCCTCATCCAGGGCATCTTCGTGAACGAGTCGGTAGTGACGGCCACCTTCCGGACCGATACGTCGTTCCTGACGCTGTTCAGGTTCGCGGACGGCATGTCGGAGCGCCAGCAGGACCGCACGGCGAAGGTCGTGGAAGCGGAGTTCGTCGCCAACGGGATGCAGACCTTCATAATCAGGAAGGAGCTCGAGAGCATGCTGAAGATGATCAAGGACTTCTTCTACCTCCTCGAGGCGTTCATCGGACTCGGGCTCATCGTCGGCATCGCCGGGCTCGGCATAATCACCATCCGCTCGGTCACCGAGAGACGCCAGCAGATAGGGATGCTCCGCGCCATCGGCTTCAGGAGGGGAATGGTGCTGAAGAGCTTCCTCATCGAGTCCTCGTTCATCGCCCTGCTCGGCATAGCGGTGGGCGTGGGGCTGGGGATCGTCATCGGCTTCCGCCTCTTCCTCGAGTTCGAGACCGCCGTCTTCGTCGTACCGTGGGACACGATACTCGCTGTGAGCGGAGTGTCCTACATGTTCACCTTCATCACGACCGTGGGCCCCTCGCGAAGCGCGGCGAGGGTAGCGCCCGCCGAGGCGCTGAGGTACATGGGTTGAACAGGGGCGGACGTCCGGTCGCCACCGCCCGGGTGGCATCGCCACGGCTCCCCGACGAGGACACCGTCCCCTTCGAGGGCTTTATCGCGCAGCGAACGGTCGTCCGATGCGGGCCCATCACTTCGGTCGAGCCGGCCGGACCTGCTCCACGGGAGTTCTTTCGGAGATGACCGACCGGATCATCGTGCTACGAGTTAGCAAAGACCCCGGCGTCGCAAGGTCGAGGTGATCGAGGGGCCCAGCCCACGGCCGCTATTGCGAAGATTTAAATAAAGAGACCGGATTAAATAACGATATGCGCGCGGAGGAAGTGAACTCCGAGGCGATCCTGGAGGCTATCCGCGAGTACGAGCGTTGGCTTCGGATGTTCCAGGTGAACGCCCACAGGATCCGGGAGGCGGTGGGGGCGGAGCGCGCCCTTCTGGTGGAACAGGCCCACGTGATCGCGAAGCATCTCCGCCACTACGAGGACCTCCTGAGGGAGATGAAGAGGTCCTACTCCCCGACGGGCTTACGCGAGATACTCACCGCTTGACCCCGGCCGGCCGGAACTTGTAGCCGTACTGGATCACGCCTTCCGCGCTCTCCTCGCGTATCTTCCTGAAGACCATCTCGACCGGCATGCCGATCACGGGTTCGCCCTCGAGCTCCACGATCTGCGCCGTTATCCGTGGACCCTCCTCGAGCTCGACGATCCCCATGACATACGGGCGCTGGTCGGAGAAGTCGTCCGGCGTCTCGTGGACGACCGTGTAACTGTAGAGGGCGCCCTTCCCGGAGAACTGCATCTCCTGCATCTTCCCGATGCTCTCCCTGTGGCAATCGGGGCAGAGTTCCCTCGGCGGGAAGTAACGGTTCCCGCAGATGGGGCAGGCGTTCCCTATCAGCTGGTACCGTATGCGGTGATCCCTCCAGAACCTCGCGACGCCCATCAGAGCACCTCCATCAGACCACCTTCAACACATGCACGACGCACGTCCCGCCCGTTCCGCCGACGCACTGGGTAAGCCCGACCTCCGGATTCCCGACCTGCCTCTCGCCGCCCTCGCCGCGGAGCTGCCTGACCACCTCGACGACCTGCGCTATGCCGATGGCGCCGAGCGGCTGCCCCTGCGCCTTCAGCCCACCCGACAGGTTGATGGGGATCTCGCCGTCGGCCGAGAAACGCCCCTCCTGGAAGGCCGGACCCCCCTGCCCCCTCGGGACGAAGCCGAGGTCCTCGACGGCCATGATACCGGATATCGAGTAATTGTCGTGCACCTCGGCGATGTCGATGTGCTTTGCGCTGAGCCCGGACCTCTTGTAGGCGAGCCTGGAGGCTATCGTCGTCGCGGGTATCCCGCTCAGCGTCTTCCTGTGGTGAAGGCTGATGCTGTCGGTCGCCGTCCCGCTGCCCGCGATCATCACGGGGCGGTCGGTCATGCGCTTCGCGATCTCGAGCGGGGCTAGCACGACCGCAGACGCGCCGTCCGAGACGGGGGCGCAGTCGAGCACGCCGAGGGGCGTGGCGACCGGGCCGGAGCCGATGACCGCGTCGACGGTTATCTGGTTCCTGAAATGTGCATTGGGGTTCTTGGCCGCGTTCCTGTGGCCGTTCACCGGGACCTCCGCCATCTGCTCGCGGGTCGTCCCGTATTCGAGCATGTGCCGCCTCGCCATCATCGCGTAGAGGGACGGGACGGTCGCACCGAAGAAGCTCTCCCACTCCTGGTCGACGCTCGCGGCGAATATCTCCTGCGCCATCGCGTCGCTGACGTCGGTCATCTTCTCGGCCCCGCCGACGATGACCACGTCGTGGATCTCGGCGGCCACGGAGAGGAAGGCCTCCCTGAACGCCAGCGCGCCCGACGCCTCGCCGGCCTCGACGCGGATCGCGGGGAGGTTCCTCCTCGTGAAACCCGCCTGGTCGGATATCATCGCCGCGATGTGCTCCTGGCCGAGGAACCGCCCGGATGACATGTTGCCGACGTAGAGCGCGTCGATCTCGTCGCTGGAGAGCCCCGCGTCCACCATGGCGTTGAGCCCCGCCTCGATGCCGAGGCTGCGCAGGGACATGTCCCACAGCTCCCCGAAGGGGGTCATGCCGATGCCCACGACTGCTACCTTCCTCATGCGGTCACATCCTTATCTTCCGCCTGTACTTCGCGTAGATGGCGTACGAGAGCCTCCGTCCGCCCCGGACCAGCTCCATGGTGGTCGGAGCCTCGAGGAGGCGGGCCTTTGCGTCCGTCACCGTGATGTCGAAGGCGTCGGCGCCCGCTCCCGAGCCGTAGGAGCAAGCGAATATCCTGTCGCCGGGTGCGGCGACGTCGAGCACCGCCGTCAAGCCGAGGAGCATCGAGCCGGAATAGGTGTTGCCGATGAACGGGACGAGGAGGCCCGTCTCGACCTGTTCCGCCGAGAAGCCGAGCTGCTTCGCGACCCTGAGGGGGAACTTGCCGTTGGGCTGGTGGAAGATGGCGAACCTGTAGTCCCGAGGCGTCGTGCCCATCCTCTCGAGCAGGGCCGTCGACGCCGAGGTGACATGCTTGAAGTACGCCGGCAATCCGGTGAACCT
>JAKEGO010000125.1 GCA_022615805.1 Thermoplasmata archaeon | reverse complement strand
GAGTGGATGAACTCGCCGCTGTCGAAATACGTCCCCGCCATCACGAGGTCCATGAGCGCGTCTCCGTCCGCGTCGAACGGTAAACCCTCGAGATATACGTTGTTCGCACCCTCCACCTCGGAGGCTTTCCACACCAGTTCCGAGATCAGGGCCGAACCGTTCGACGACTCGTACAGGCGTTCGACGTAGAACGGCTCTTCCTCGTAGGGCGGGACGCCGGGATGTCCGTCGCCATCGAACGTGTAGTTGACCGCCCCGAAGCCCTCTGGCGGCTGCTCCAGGATGACGAGCCGGGCTCCCGAGGCCGGCATGAGGTTCAGCATGATGTCCGGAAGGAGGTTCGCCGGGTCCCTGAACCCCGGGTCCAGCGGGATCGGGTGCATCACGGGGGCCGTCCCCGTGATCCGCTCCCCCCATTCGCCCCAGACGAGTATCTGGACGACGGGCTCGTTTCCCTCGTTCAGGTCGATGTACACCGGTCCGGTCCACCTCATCTCGTTCAGGAGCAGGGTGTCGTACTGGACCTCGTCGGCGGCCGTTATGATCTCTGGCGGGGCGTCGCCGTCGAGGTTGACCTTGAAGATGCCCTTCACGGGTATCCCGTTCTCGTCCTCCGGGTCGAAACAGGCGCACAGCGGACTCCGCTCCCACGTGCCGTTCCTGTCGGTCTCCACGAAGATGCCGACGTGTCCGTGGTGGTAGTTGGTGATGGTGACCAGCTCTTCCGTGCCATAATAGTCGTCCCTCAGGGCGCACTGGTACGAATCGAAGATGTCATCGCTGAAGCGGCCCGTGCTGATGCGGGTCCAGTGGGCGGGCATCTCTTCGAAATACTCGTGGTCAGACCGGTCCGCGCCATCCTCCCGCGGAAATAAGAGGTAGAAGAGGGCAAACGACGACACGAGAATGCAGGCGACGAATATTGTAACCATGCGTATCGCTCTCATGCACGGACACCGCCATGTCATCATCTGAATACTTATAAGGATTGCGTACGCCCTCGTTGATGCCGATACATGAGCCAGGGAGCGGCTGGATAGTGGGGTTCCCCCGGTCTGGCTTCCCCGATGGTCCTGAACGGATCGACCGCAACATCGTGGCCGTCCTCACCCAACCGTTCTGCGATCTACTCAGCGACAGTTAGTTAGCTGTCATTCAACGGTACATGATGGTTACGACTCCTCATCCGAGTTATCCATCATCAGGACCAGACGCTGGCAGTTCTCCACCACGCTCCGTATCTCCTCCGTCGTCGCTCGGTCGATGTGAATCCCGCCCACGGCAACAACGGTGGTGCCAAGTACCTCCGACGCCCCCTCGGCGAGCGGGGCCAGCACCTCGAGGTCGCGGTGCGTCCCGTGGACCAACGTGCGGGCCTCCTCCCCCGGGACCTTCAGGACCACGCCCCCGATGTGAGGCGAGTCGCCGCCACCGAGTATGAGGACGACGTCCTCGCCGGCCCTCTCGACCCTCAGCCACACGCGTGTGCGGCCCTCACCCGACGTAATCATCGATATCGACTTCCCCGTACCTGACCTTCTCGAACTTGTCGCGCGATATGCCCGCGCGTTTCGTGCAGTCGAAACCGACCTTGTCTGTGAGGGTCTTCTTCCCCTCGGCGTGGAACGCGCTCGGGTCGAGGCTGCTCCCGGACTCCTTCTCGCGGACCACGAGCCCGATGCTCGCCTGGAACCTCGTCGCCATTGCCCACTCCACCGCGATGGGGTCGTAGATGTCGACGTCCTCCTCGACGATCCATACGTGCTTCATCGAGCCATGCCCCCTGAACGCGGCCTCGATGGCCCTCCTGGGGTCCTCCTCGCTCCGCTTGGCGATCTGCACGACGGAGTGGAGCCACGAGCCGCCGCCCATGTTGACGTACACGTTCCTGCAGTCGGCGACCTTGGAGACCTCGTCGAAGATGGTCGGCTCCTTGGGCATGCCCATGAGGGTCTTGTGCTCGAGCCGGCCGGGCAGGAGGCACTGGTACATAGCGTCCTTCCTGTGGGTGATGCGGTCGAATACGACGACCGGCTCCTGCCGCTCGAAGTCCCGCGTCTCGGTCAGGTCGACGAACGGCCCCTCCGAGTCCACGTCCCTCGTGATGCGGCCCTCGAGGACGATCTCGGTCTCGGCCGGGACCTCGAGGTCCTTGGTCTGGCACTTCACCAGCCTGGTGGGCGAGAGGGCGTTTGCGATGCCGAGCTCGTCCACTCCAGGCGGTGGCCCGAGGGAGGCGGCCACCAGGACCGGGATCGAGCTCCCGATGCAGACGGCGATCTCCAACTCGTCCTCCGTCCTGTCGTAGGTCGTCCGCGTCTGCCGTTTCGGGATGAGCCTTGCGGTGCAACGGTCCTTGCCGCGCTGCATCATGCGGTGGTAGGCCATGTTCCGCCCGGTCTCCGGGTCCTTGATAATGCACACGGAGGCGCTCATGTAGCGCCCGCCGTCTCCCGGCAGGTGGGTCAGGAGAGGGAGAGCGTCCAGGTCCACGTCCTCCATCACGACCTCCTGGCACGGGCCCCGTTTGACGACCTCAGGCTCGACGGGATCCCTCAGCGCCCCGACGAGCTTCTCGAGGATCCCCTCCTTCGTGGTCCCGAGCCCTTCCGCTATGGTCTCGCGGTGGGCCGTGATGCCGCCGAAGACGGGCATGTCGTAGCCCTTCACGTTATCGAATACGGTGGGCCTTTCGCCCAGGGTGTTGAGCACGTTGGCGATCTCGTACTCCGTGCTGACCTCGCGTTCCACGCGGACGAGCTTCCCCTCGTCCTCCAGCTTCTTCAGGAATGGCCTCAGCTTCATGTCCTCATACCTCCTTCAGGTGACGGGATGATCATCCGATGCGGGTGCGCAGGGCCTCGAACCCGGCTTCCTCGATCGCGCGGGCGACCTTCTCCTGCAGGCGCTTCCCCGGGGTCAGCGCCACGATGTTGCCGCCGAGACCGCCCCCCGTCATCTTCGCGCCGATGGCCCCGTTCTCCCTGGCGACATCCACGAGCAGGTCGAGCTCCGGCGACGAGACCTCGATCTCCTGCAGGAGCCGGTGGTTCTCGTCCATGAGCTTGCCGATGGCACCCATGTCGTTCGCCTCGAGCGACCCGCGCGCCCTCTCCACGAGCGTTCCAGCCTTCACGAATATCCTGCCGTATCTCTCGGGGTCGGCCTGGCGCCGCTCCCTGACGCCCGCCACCGCCGCTGTGGTGTCCGCGACCTTTCCGGTGTTGCCCATGACTATCTCCACGGGCTTCGGGACCTTGAACGGCTCCATCGTCATCGGCTCCCCCTTGACGTACCATATGAGCCCCCCGAAGGTGGACACGGTGTTGTCGAGGCCGGACGGCGTGCCGTGGTAACCCTTCTCCCCCTCGAAGGCGATCCTGTTGATCTCGACGTCGGAGAGCCCCAGCTTGTAGTACCTGTCGAGTGCCCTTGCCATGGCGGTGCAGGAGGCTGCGCTGGCGCCGATGCCGCTCGCGCACTTGAGGTCGCCGCCGAGGTGGACCCGGATCGGAGCCTTCGTCGGGTCGATGGCCATCATCTCGAGGATCAGGCGGACGGACTCCCTCTGCTGGTCGATCTTATCCTCCTTGTATCCCTCCGTCGCAGGGCGGTCGTCGACGAGATGGAGCCCGGGGACGAAGGGCTTGCCGCAGCCAGCCTTGCACGGCTCCACGGTGGCGACCGTGCTCCGATCGATGGCACCCGCGATGGCGGGGATGCCGTACACCACGAAATGCTCGTTGAACATGATCACCTTCCCGTAACCCTTTCCAGTCGTCATCTGTATCACCTCAAGGCCCAATGCCCCCGGGCCTCCACCGCCGAAGCGGTCCGAGGGTATATTAGAATTATTCCGTTCTACGGCGGACGTCGATGTTCTTGGGTACATCGACCAGTTCGGTAGGGCCATCCCTGTGGGTCAGGTATACCCTCGTGGAGACGCCGCGCGCCTTCAGAATGCCCTCGACCGTCTCCCTGGCCTTCTCCGGGGTGTTGGTGTTCGCGCTTAAATGCGCCAGGAACGCAATATCGGGCCCGTAATCGGCGATCGCTCCGCCTGCGGCAGTGTTTGACATATGACCGAGAGGGCCTCTTATCCTGGCCTTCATGAAAGGCATGTAGAAGCCCTTCATCAGCATCTCCTCGTCGTGATTCGACTCGATTATTATCGCATTGCTCCGTTCGAAGAAGTACCTGACGGCGTCGATCATCTCGCCCATATCAGTGACGGCCGCAAGGCCGTTGTCCCCTGTGGTGATGTGGAAGCCAGTGGGATTCGCGGCATCGTGGGCGACGGGGATCGGAGTGATGGCGAACGGCCCGACCTCGAACCGGACCCTGGGTTCGACATGTATCGTATGGACCCCTTCCATGTGTCCCTCCGATCCGTCGTGCGTTTCCTCGGTGGCGTACGCGGTCAGGCCGAGCCTCCTCGACAGCGTCCTGATGCCGGAAACGTGGTCTGAGTGCTCGTGCGTCACGAGGATGCCGAGGACCTCGACATCGCCGACCAGGGCGTGCATCCTCTCGATGCACTGCTTCGCGGAGATCCCGCAATCGATCAGAAGTGCCCTGCCGTCCTCCTCGATGAGGGTGGCGTTCCCGTTGCTGCCGCTGTTGAGGACCGCGACCCGCATCCGGGTCAACTCACAGCTGCGACTCGAAGTCGTCCGGCGTCAGCGTGAACTTGTCGGGGGACTCGATGGCACCGCGCCTGAGGAGGACCTCGCGCGCGAGGAGGTAGTAGACGAGCGCGAGCGCCTTGCGGCCCTTGTTGTTCGTCGGGACGACGAGGTCGACGTGCTTCGTCTCGTTGTTCGCATCGCACAGCCCGATGACGGGGATGCCGATGGATATCGCTTCGGCGAGGGGCTGGGAGTCGGTGGCGGGGTCGGTCACGAGGATGAGCTTGGGCTCCTGGAACGTCTTGATCGCCGGATTGGTCATCGTTCCGGGTATGAATCGGCCGGCGATGACGTTCGTCCCGGTCACCTCTCCGAACCTCTTGACCGGTCGCTGACCGTACTGCCTGGCCGAGACGACGAGAACCGAGTTCGGCTCGAACTGCTTGATGAAATCCGCAGCGAGCCGGATGCGGCGGTCCGTCTCCTTGATGTCGAGGACGTAGAGACCGTCGTCCCTCACCTTGAATATGAAGGGCATCATGTCCCTGCTCTTCTGCTGGGTACCGATGTGGGTGCCGGACGTCAGGTATGTGTTCTCGGGCACTAGAAGATCGTCCTCAGTCATTGACTGCCTCCGCTCTCTTCCTCAGCTTCGTCGAGATGGGGATGACGCCTTCCTCGAATTCCACCCGCGCGATGGCCAGGGGGTCGAGGACGTCCGGTGGAACGTCGATGAGCACGGGGGCGTTCAGGGATATCTGGAGCGCCCTTGCGCCGATGATCCTCGCCTTCTCGAACCGGGTATAGCTCAATCCATATCCTCCAGTAAAGACCGGTGGATGAGGTCATGATGGGGTCCCTTATTAATACCTTACGCCGGGGGAGAGTGAAGATGGGGGGCCACCATGGCCCTCCGCCACCGCCGGAGAGCGGCGCCCGGTCAGCCATCCTCGCGGCCTTCACCGCCATCCTCGTCCAGGAAGGGCTCGGTGTTCCCTTCGCTCGTCGTGTCCGGGGCCTCCGGGGGACTCCCTTGCCGGTCTGCAGGCGGCTCTGCATGCGGTCTTCCCATGATCGGCGCATCCGGCCCGTCTGGACCGGCATCCCCGGCCGGGGGCTCCTCGATGTCGGACGGCGGCTGCGGCCTTGGACGCTCGGGCTCCGGAGCAGGGTGCGGCGGGGCTTTGTGGCGGTCGCCCGGAGGCCTCCGCTCGCGGCGCTCGGAGCGTGCCCTCATGCCCGTGTCCTCGTCGGGATGCCGCTCAACGGGTGGTCCCTCGTCTGGCGGCCGTTCGGGTGGATGGGTCCCTCCTGCGGGGCCGGGGACCTCCCCGCGCGCGATCGCCGCCTGGGCGGCGAGGCCCTGGCGGACGAACTCGTCGTCCTCCCTCCTGCGCCGGTTGTCCTTGTGCATCTTCCACGCCTTCAGCAGGACCAGCAATAGCAATGCGATGAGTATGAAGGTGCATATCGCGCAGAACTGCGTTATGAGGAACCAGAGGCCCACAGTGAGCGTGAGGGAGACGACGACGGACTCCGACCCCTCGGGGATCTCCACGATGAGGCGGTCGCTCGCCCCGGATGCCTTCTTCGAGATTTTCCCCTCGGAGACCTTCATGTCGCTCACCGTGAGGCCTGCGGGAAGGAGGACGTCGTAGGTGGTCCGCCATCCCTTTTGCGAGGCGAGCTCGAACTCGAGAGGCACGGTTATCGCCATGAGGGTCGACCCCCCTCCGCTCATGCCAAGGGTCCCGCGGGACCTGATGGTGAACGTCACGGCGGGTTCTCCGTCCATGTGCTCGACGTCCACCTTCCTTTGGTGGCCCGAGAAGTTCACCTGGACGTCAGCGCTGAACGAGCTCTCCTCGAGCCCCTCGGTTATCCTGCTCGCCAGCTCATCGATGTCCGAATCGGTGATGAGGCCCTTGTTGTACATCAGGCGGATGAGGTCGGCGGGGACCGCCCTGATGTCGACGTTCCTCGGCAGGCTGTCGGCGATCTCCTGCGTTATGCGTATCCATCGTATCTCGCCGACGGCCTCCAGGGCGAAGTTGAGCCTGCCGGCCATGAGCTCGACGTCGCTGAGGTCGATGTCCACGGTGATGCGAGAATCGTTCCTGTGATCGAGGGGAGCGTCGACGGCCCGGACCCATGCGTCCAACCATGCGGGGCCTGTGCCGGTCCACACAGCAGCGTCCCCGGAACGGGTCCCGTTCGCGGCGTCGGCCCAGAGGCCGGGCGGTGGCTCGAGGCGGATGTCGTATTCGTAATCCGTGAGGTCGGCCTCGATGCCAGTCCAGAACCAACCCCCGGAGTTCAGGAAGCCGGTGATGGTCTCCGCGTCGACGTCGAAGAGCCCGATGTCCATGTCCGCGAACAGGTGGCCGACGATCGGGGGTTGGTCCGCAAGGGTACCGGGCTCGTAGGGGAAGGGTCCGAGGGTCCCGGGTGCCCACGAGAACTCCAGGCTGGCGTTCCCCCCGAACGCATCGGAGAAGGCGCGGTTGAGGCCGAGCCCGTCAGTCGTGATGTTCCTCTCGGTGGCGCTCGTGACCTTCTCCCACGAGGTGAAGCCGTTGTCCACGTAGACCCGCATGCCGCCCGCGTTGACCCTGAGGATGGTGATGGACGGCGGGAGGTCCAATCCATGCCGTGCGGGATCGAGCGTGAAGTGGCTGACGTTGGCGTGCATGGTGAGGTTGAAGTAGTCGGGCATCACCCCGTCGGCCTCGAACCCGTGGGCCCGGTCCTCGACGGAACCGGTGCCGTTGAGGCCGAGCATGAGGACCCGCTGGGCCGCGCCCCCGAGACCGTCGATGCTCTCGGTCCGGTCCACGACCGTCATCAAGCCCACGGACACGTAGTGGGCCATCGTGGTGTGCCCGTCGAGGGCGACCAGGTTGGTCAGCAGGCCGACGGTCCCGCCCATCTCGAGGGTGGCGTCGATGACATCGTCGATCGAAGCGACGTGGTAGGGCTCGAGTGCCCAGGTCCTCTCCGACGCCGTGACCACAAGGTCGGCGGTGAAGCCGTCGGCGGTGACATTGAACGGGCCCGCGGAGGTCGACACGCCCCACCACATCTGGTCGAGGGTGTCGACGGCGACCTGCAATGCGATGTCGCCGGCGTCGTCCTCCATTCCGGCGGTCACGATGTCATCCCACGTGCGGTTATCCCCGTTGACGTGCATCTCCAGGACCGTCGCCGTCCAGTTCACGCGATAGGTGGTCGGCGATACAAGTTCGACCTCGTACACGTCGTGGACCTCCTCCGCGCCTGCGATGCAGAGGGACGTCGACGCCGCAAGAACGGCGAGTGCGAGAGAGGCCAGGATGCGCCACCCGAACATCGGCACGCCATCGATCCGCGCCGTTATAACCCTTTGGTCAGGGGTGGACGGCATGGTCCACGCACGAGTCGATGCACGCCCGATGGGCTTCGCCGAAGGGGTCACGGCGGCATGGAACGGCCGTTATCTTTATTATCCGGGGGCCCCGATGGCCGAGCGCCCTTCCTATAGGAGAGCGGGGTGAACCGTGATCCCCGCGGCAAGGGTGGGGCAACAGGGCGCCGCAAATGGGTCCCCGTCCGACTGGGATGATCCTTGAATGACTTCGGGCCAACCCCGGTGCCGCACAGCCCCGGCCGGGTCAGGAGGTCGAGTGCGGGATACCGCCCGATGACATCCTCGGTTATGGCCGGGGCACAACCCGTCTCCCGAGGACCATGACTGCACGGGCCGGCTTCATCCCGAAAGTCCATCGGAGGCATCGTCCAACCGTGGCTACAAGCATTTGGCAGAACAAGCCAGTCATTCTATTTCCTTCCATTCCATTCCTGTGGAAACGAGTTT
>JAKEGO010000124.1 GCA_022615805.1 Thermoplasmata archaeon | reverse complement strand
GGAGGGCTCGGTAACGGCAGAGGGCGCCAGCGCAGCGGAGGAGCATGGCACTCGCGATGAACCGCCCCGGGAGATCGATGAACCAGAAGGAGACGACGAGAGGTGACCGCCTCCGTCGGGGCGTGGACATCCTCATCGGCTGGAGTCCCGATGGTGCGGCTTTATCCGAGAACTCGTGTCCGCAGGGACGGGATGGATGGACCTGGAATGAATGGCTTGTTCCGCGGATTGTTCGCAGCCAATGTTGACAGGCGTCTCCGATGGACTTTCGGGTTGAGGCCCGATGGTGCATAACGATAATAAACCCCCCATCCATCACGCCATGCGCCCGAGTGGGGTAGGTCGGACATCCTAAGGGCCTGCGAAGCCTTTGCGGACAGCCTTGGACCCGGGTTCAAATCCCGGCTCGGGCGTTTCGCATTCTAGGGATTTGAACCGGAGGTTCACTTTGGGATTTCCGTTGAACTGAGATGACCGGCGAGGAAATCCCAAAGCCGGATGATGCGAAGCATCATCGCGGAATCCCGGTTCGGGCATATCCCCCTCTCGTCAATCTGCCCTGGCTCACGGGGGATAATGCGCGGGGACAATACGACACGTCGATGCCTCCGGCATCGACTGGCCCGTAGATTTCATACCGCCAATTCTACGTGAAATCCACGGTCCCGGCTCGGGCACCTTTAACAAGGTGCCAAAAGGAGCCATTCTGCGTCCCGTCGCGATGGGAAGCGAATGGCTCGCGCTGCCGTCGCTGGCGACATCGCTGCCACGCAGCCGTCGATGGGTCCTCAGCTCGGCAGCGTCGGGAGACGCGCCTGGAGCGGGGACCCCATGGTCCACCTCCGGTCGCATCATCACGGGATTCCGTTCGGGCGCCTTTCAACAAAGGTGCCAAAAGGAGCCATTCTCCGTCCCGTCGCGATGGGAAGCGAATGGCTCGCGCCCCCATCCCGGGACCTGCAGGACGTGGGCGTCCGTTCAATGAGGGGCTCATCGGACCGGTCGGCGGTTTTTAAATACTCTTTTCATATAGACAATAGAAGAGGGGTGACAATGAACGCGACAAAGGAACATTCAATGGCCATTCTCTTGATGGTCATATTTTTAGGCCTATGTCCGTTCGCGAACGCGGGCCATATCGACATCCGCACCGACCCCCTCGACCTGCGGGAGGACGAGAGGTTCGAACTGCATTTTGTCATCTCTGGATACACCAATGTCACGTCGGTGAACTTCTCCATCCGTTCCGGCGGGGAGGTCGTCGGGGACGCGGCGCTTGACCCCAACGCGACCCAGTGGGTCCACGTTTTCCCCGACGGGATGGCGGCCGGGGATGCGAGCGTGACCGTGGCGGTCGTCCACAACACGACCGGCGAGGTCGAAACGGACACCCTCACGTTCGAGTTCGCGGTGGCGGAGGACAAGAGCGCGATAACGGTCGACGTCATCCTCCTCATGAGCCTGATCGGCGTCGTCATCATAGTCGGGTTCATCGGGACGTACATCTTCGACCGCTTCGGCATCCCCGAGGTCCTGTCGCTGATCCTCCTGGGCATTCTCATCGGCGCGGGGTTCCACGTCCTCAGCGAGGACCTCATGGACATGCTGGAGGACATCTCCCCCCTCTTCGCGGCGATAGCCCTCCTGATCATCCTCTTCGACGGCGGCATCAACCTGAGCCTCGATGCGGTGATAAAGGGGAGCTCGAAGGCTTCGATCCTGGCGGTCGTCGCCTTCCTCCTGACGGTCGTCGCCGTGGGTTTCACGGCGGCCGTCCTTCTTTTCGAGTTCAAGTTCCTCCCGGCACTCATGCTCGGCGCGGCACTTGGGGGCACCAGCGGGGCCATCGTCATCCCGACGGTGATGAACCTCGAAACCACCGAGGACGTGAAGGTCCTCCTGAGCCTCGAGTCCACCATAACCGACGTCCTTTGCATCGTGGCCGCGGTCTCGATCGCCGAGGTGCTCATCCCCTCGTCCGGCTCGGGAGGCGCGTCCGGCGCGGCCCAGAGCATCGTCGGAGCGTTCGCCGTCGGTATCCTGTTGGGAGGCATCGGCGGCGGCCTCTGGCTACGACTGATGCCCATCATCGAGAAGATGCGCTTCGGCTTCATGCTGACCCTTGCCTTCGTCTTCTCCATGTACGCTCTGACGCAGTTCGCCGGCGGCAGCGGCCCCGTCGCCGCCCTGGCCGTCGGGCTCGTCCTTGCCAACGGACCCGAGATCGGCCGGATGTTCGGTTACAGGGAAACAGCGCAGATGTCGAAGGAGATGAAACGCTTCCACTCGCAGATCGCTTTCTTCGTCCGGTCGTTCTTCTTCGTCTACACGGGCCTGCTCTTCACCATTCCCGGCCCGATGGTATTTGTCTACGGGATCATCATCACGGCCATCATATATCTGGTCCGGCTGGCCTCGGTGAAGGCGGTCACCCCGGGAATGAGGACGCAGGACCGCGAACTGATGACCATACTCGCCCCGCGAGGTCTCGCCGCGGCCGTCCTGTCGACACTGCCGATGACCTACGGCTTCGAGGAGGAGGGGATCCTCACGGCGACGCAGCTGGAGATGTTCAGGAACATCTCCCTGATAGTCATCATGGGCACGGTGTTCATCACGACGGCCGGCATTCCCCTCGGGAAGAAGCGGTGGGTCCCCGAGAGGATGGCGGATATCGAGGCCCGGCGCCGCGAGAGGAGGGAGCGGAGGATGAACGCGAATATGATGCACCGCAAGGAGCGCGCGCGGACGATGGTGAGCAGATCGCGCGAGCGGGCGGGCTCCGATTCGCCCGATGTCCTCAAGGCGCAGAAGAAACAACGGAGGCAGGTCGTGCAGGCGGAGATGAAGGACCGGCTGAGGCACCTCGCGATGGAGGAGTCGGACCGCCGACGTGCCGCCCACGAGGAAGCGTCCCTCGAGATCGCGAGGATCGTGGAGGAAGTGACATCACGCAGGAAGGCCCTCGAGGGTCAGGTCCTCGATAACGAACGCGATTTGGATGGCGAGGAAGCGGCACGCAGGAAGGACGTAATGAGGGCTTTGGAAGAGCGGAGCACCGCCGTAAAGAAGGAGTTCCGGGAGCGCAGGAACGGTGTGAAGAGGGAGTTCGCCGAGAAGCTCAAGGATCTCGGGACAGCTTCGACGGCGAAACGAGCCTCTGTTGGGAAGATGGGAGCGGCGGAACCCTCCGCATCGGGATCAAAGGCGGACAGCGGGACGGGACCGGGAAAAACCGCGGTGACGATACGTGCCACACACCGCGTCCGCAAAGCCCCTCGCGTCAAGAAGACCGCTATCCGGACGGAGGGGACGAAGGAAACCTCTGTCACTGACGAAACGGAAGGTCCCGAGGCGAATTAGCCCGAATCGCAAGTGCGCCGACGACTGGCTCTCGCTCGCTAAGCTGTCACGGCCGCATCGTAATTCGAGGGCCCGGTAGCGGTCTGTCGCTTCACTTGTGCTCGACCTCGTACTCGTCAGCGCACTCCTTGGAGCAGAACTGGTAGTCCTTGCCCTTGACCTTCCTCTTCGTGCCGAACATGCCCGGCTTCATGAGCTTGCCGCAGTTGTCGCAGGTTATGTCGATGGCCCCGGCGACCTTGCCGACGCCCTTGCCTACCGTCTCAACGCTCTTCTTGATGATTCCCAAGGGTTCACCCCCAAGGACCCATCGCCGAGCGGGGTAAAAATCCTTCGGTCGATCCTTTGGTCGCGGAGAGGCGTGTGGGCGTTCCAACACCCCCGATCGCCCGGGATCCACACCCCTGCGTGAGACACGGAATATTCTTATAACAGGGAGCCAGGCCATCGATGGCTGGCTTGTCGTGCCGGCCTTGCCCTCGGCCCGAAATATGCGGGGAGCGGGTGCCCTCCATCATAGGATCTGCGAGGGCTGCCCATCGCTATATCTTTAAATAATTCCGCGGCCCTCTACCAGCGGTGTGATAGATGACGGAAAAACTGAAGAAGAAGGCCATGGAGTTCCGCTCGATGGGGTTCGACCCGGATGAGATCGCCCGGGAGATGAACCTGAGCAGGGAAACCGTGGCGTGGCTCCTCAGCCGCAGCATGAAGGACTCCCCACCGGCGGACGCCAAGATAGGCTGGCGCTCCATCGGAGTTTTCCCCCACAGGATGCGGCTCATCTCGGAGATCATGGTCGACATAGTGTTCGAGGAGATGGAGAAGGGGGATTTCGCACCCGATACGGTGATCGGCGTCGCCCACAACGGTATCGTTTACGGCGCGTTCACGGCCGAAGAGCTCGGCATCGAGTTCACGACCTACAGGCCGGCGAAGGAGGGCACGGGCGGCTTCGGCGCGAACTACGCGAGCGTTGACGGAAAGGAGGTCGTCATCGTCGACGACGTCCTGGACACTGGCAGGACTGTCCGGGGGGTCATCGACGCGGCGAGGGCGAACAATGCGGACCCGAAGCTCGTCGTCGTCCTGCTCAACAAGACGGAGATGAACGAGATCGACGGCGTCCCCCTCAGGTCGCTCATAAGGGCGAGGGTGATCGCCGGAGAGAGATGAGCGATGCACTGGGTGGACGAGGTCGCGAGGGACCTCCTGGGGAGACGCGGGTCGCACGTCATCGCGTCAGGGACGTCGATATCCGGGCAGGTGCACATCGGTAACGCCGGTGACGTCATCATCGGGGACGGGATACGGCGTTCCGTCGAGGGATCCGGCGGGACCGCGAGGATCCTCTGGATAATGGACGATATGGACCCCCTCAGGAGCATCCCGGAGCAGATACCCGCCTCGTTCTCGAGGTACCTCGGGACTCCCGACCACCGGATACCATGCCCCGACGACAGCTGCTCGTCGTTCATAGAGTACTTCGCGACGCCGTTCCTTCGCGAGCTCGCCGACGTCGGCGTGGACCCGGAGGTGATCTCCTCGGCCGAGCTCTACGAGAGCGGCAGGATGGTCCCCTACGTCGAGAAGGCGTTGCTCGAGGCGGACCGCATCAGGAGCATCCTCCAGGAGGTCTCGGGATCCGAGAAGCCGGCGGCATGGCTGCCTTTCGACCCGATATGCGAGGAATGCGGGAAGATCACGCCGACCCAGGCCTACGAATACGACCCGGATCGGAGGATCGTAAGCTATCGATGCACCGGTGGCGTCGCCGGCAAACGGACGATCGAGGGGTGCGGGCACGAGGGCGAGGCGAGGCTGACGGAGGGGAAGCTGACGTGGCGGGTCGACTGGGCGGCGAGGTGGGTCCTCCTCGGCGTTACGTGCGAGCCCTTCGGGAAGGACCACGCCGCCGCCGGAGGCTCCTACGACACCAGCAGCCGCATTTGTCGCGAGGTCTTCGGGTACGAGCCACCGCACCCGGTGCCCTACGAGCACATCCTCGTCGAGGGCGCGAAGATGTCGAAGTCCAAGGGGAACGTCGTGACCCTCGGCGAGATGACCGCCGCAGGGACGGCCGAGCTGTCCCGGTTCTTCTTCTTCCGCACGAAGGCCACGAAGCACAAGGACCTCATGGTCGAGAGGACGCTCGTCCCCCTGATGGAGAGCTACGAGTGGACCGAGCGCGTGTACTTCGGCAGGGAGGAGGGGTTCCCGGAGAGGGAGCACGAGGAGATACGGAGGTCTTACGAGCTCGCCCAGCTCGACGTTCCGCCGGCCTCCTTCTTCCAGGTCCCCTTCACCCACCTCGTCTCGACCGTGCAGGTGGCCCCCGACCATCGGTCCCTGATGACCGCCCTCGCGAGGACCGGGCTGGTCAGCGTACCGGAGGAGCACCGCGACCGATTCCTCAGGAAGGTGACGGCCGCCCGCACCTTCGTCGCTGAGGAGGCGCCGGAGGACATGAGGTTCACGCTCCTCGACGTATCGCCGGAGCTGACGGCCGAGGACGCCGCCGCCGTCCGCGCGTATCGCGAGACCATCGCGGAGGTGCCCTGGACGCCGGAGGAGCTCCATCAGGCGGCATACACCGCGGCCGAGAGGCTCGGCCT
>JAKEGO010000123.1 GCA_022615805.1 Thermoplasmata archaeon | reverse complement strand
GGACGGGGGTCTTCCTCAAGGGCGACCGCCCCGAGTCGTACCTGGACGAGGCCGAGGCCGCGATCCGGAAGGGAGACCACCTCTCGGGCGTCAACCGCCCCTACCGCGCCATCTACACCGACCTCGGGGTGGACGACGCCGACAGGATCGCGCTCTCGCTCGAACGCGCCCACGGCGAGTACGGCTTCTTCGCTCCGTCGGCCACGTACCACATGCTGATGACCTCGCTGACCGGAGGCAAGATGTCGTCCTCCCAGCCTGACAGCGCGATCTTCCTCACGGACCCGCCGGCCGAGGCGGCCCGGAAGCTCCGCTCCGCCCTCACCGGAGGGAGGACCACGGCGGAGGAGCAGCGCGAGAAGGGGGGCGATCCGGATTCCTGCGCCGTGTTCGAGATGCTGAGGTTCCACCTCGTGCAGGACGACGCCGAGCTCGAGCGCGTCCGCGGGGAGTGCCGCGAGGGAGAGCGCCTCTGCGGGGGCTGCAAGAAGGAGGCGGCGGATCTGCTCGAAGCGTTCATGACCGACCTCGCCGAGAGGCGTGAGTCGGCGAGGGACATGCTGGACCAATACATCTCTTAGGCCAATGGCCCATCGACCCCCGGGCTCGGTGCCGTTTCGATGGCTCACTTACCGACCTTGCGGACGACGTCGCCGACGCGCCTCCACGACACCATCGTCCTCGCGTACTCCTCCCACCATCCGCGGTTCATGTAGCCGTGGTCGTTGCAGAAGTTCTTCCTGCCGCACTTCGGGCATGTGGGCGCATCCTCGAGGCGCATCTCGTCGCGGGCCATCGGTGCCCGACCGTCTTCCCGGCGGATAAACCCTTTCCCCGTGGCACCCTTCACGCGCATGCGAGCATAGCGGGTGCACAGCCCTCCGCGTGGAGTCGTCGCGTTCGCTGTCGCCACAACGTTAATAAACCCCATCGTCATGAATGTGGCCAACGGTGAAATAAGATGGGGAACATCAGACCGACTTTCATCAAGCGCGTCGCCTTCGACCTGCTGGACCAGCACCCAGAGCTCTTCTCGGACGACTTCGATCATAACAAGATCATGGTGGGCAAGGTGACGACGGTCGATTCCATCCTTCTGCGCAACCGCATCGCCGGCTACATCACCTCCTACAAGAAGGTGCTCGCGAGGCCGAAATGAGGCGCGGCAGCGGTCACATCCCCATAGACCGAAACTGCTCAGGACCCGTCCCCGAGCGCCTTCTCGCGAGAGCGGCGGCGATTGCCGATGCCCTTCTCGACCTGTACGGCATGCCCGAGGTCCGGCACCACGACCCCCTCGATGAGCTCGTTCTCACGATACTGTCGCAGAACACGAACGACGCGAACCGCGACAGGGCCTGGTCGTCCCTCCGACAGAGGTTCCCGACGTGGGACGCTGTCCTCGAGGCTCCCGAGACCGAAGTCGAGGTGGCCATTCGCGTCGGCGGTCTGGCGGCGACCAAGGCGGCGGCGGTCCGCGCCGCACTTGCGAGGCTTCGCGACGAGAGGGGCGTTCCCTCCCTGGACCACCTCGCGGCGATGCCCCCCGAGGATGCTTTGAGGTACCTCCTCTCTTTCGAGGGCGTCGGGCGGAAGACGGCTTCCATCGTCCTCCTCTTCTCCCTCGGGGTGCCGGCGTTCCCCGTGGACACCCATGTGCACCGCGTCACTCGCCGGATCGGCCTGATCGGCGAGGGGACCTCGCGGGATGCCGCCCACGACGAGCTCGCCCGCCTCTTCCCCGAGGAGCGGTACCTCGAGGTGCACGTCAACATCATCGAGCACGGAAGGGCCGTCTGTCTGGCCCGCGTCCCGGACTGCCCCGACTGCGCGATCAGATCCCTTTGCGATCACGGGACGGGGCGATGAGAACGGTCACGCCCTCCTCTCCGACCTCACGAGGGCCACTGGGATCGCCCGTCTCTCCTTCTCGTGGAAATCGTGCATGTGCGGTATAGACAGCTCGAGTTCCCTCAGGTGGGTGATCACGAACCCGCTCCCCTCGAGGAACGACCTCACGAACGCGACGGTGGGCCCGTTGTGGATCCCGTGGATGACCGACGCGACCTCGATGGCCTTCTGGAGGAACGGCCGGTCGGCGCCCCTGCGCTGCGCCCCGAAGGGTGGGTTCATGACGACCGTGTCGAACGCGCCCTCCAGGTCGGCCACGTCCATCATCTCGAAGTCCACGTCCACGCCGAGCCCGGACGCGGCCTCGCGGGCGACCTCGAGGGAGGCGCCGTCGATGTCGATCCCCAGGACGCGAGAGGCGCCGAGCAGGGCCGCCCCTATCGATAGGATGCCGGTCCCGCACCCGAGGTCCGCGACGCTCCGCCCCTCCATGTCGCCCTGCATCGCGGCGTCGAAGAGGAGCGTCGCGGCCAGCGGCGCAGGGGTGGCGTACTGCTCCAGCGCCGGATCGGGCGAGGGGTGATGCGGCACCCGCTGCAGCATGATCTCGAGGCGTTTCCGGTCCATCGGAGGGCCGAAGGCGCTCATGCCGTATAAGACCGGCACCAGGGGTCCAGGCGGCTGTACCCGGTCCACGGCGGCCGCGCCGCCGCCGCATCCCGCGCCGTGTTGCATGATCTGGCTGGCGATCGGGCGTCCGAACGGACGTTCAAGCCAGCAAGGGCTTTTCAGGCACCCGGGATCGTTGGGTCGCTGTGTCGGTCATCAGGGGATCATGCAACGGAGCACATCCCGCAGCTTCATCCCGAAGGCCCCTCGGGGGCAATTGACGTGATCGTTGCGAGCGACTCGCAGAACGAGCGGGTACTTCCAAGGCCCTGCATCTCATTCCGGCGGACCCGAGTTCTGGGACGAAGACACATCCCGCAACAGACTTAAATATGCACGAGGAGTTCCAGCAACGTGTCGGCCGTCCCGGGCGTCAGCGGACCTTCCCCGCGCGTTTGGAGGTTCCTCAAGTTCATCCTCCCGATAATGCTGGCGACGTTCTACGGCACGCTCCTTTACCTCATGCTCGACTGGGAGACCTTCAGGGTGGTCGGCGGTGGAATGCTCGTTTACTTCCTGCCCCCTCTCGGGAAGGAGTCGGTCATCCCCGCGATGGTGGCCCTCGGGATCGACCCGATGTTCGCGGCGATGAGCATCGCGATCGTGGACATCTTCGGTGCGATATGGCTCGCGTGGAACTTCGACCTCTTCGAGAGGATACCCGGGTTCGGCTGGGTGATAAGGAAGATCGAGGGGGCCGCGCTCAGGACGCTCGAGTCCCACCCGTGGATGGACGAACTGGCGTTCCTGGGCCTCGTCGCCTTCGTCATCGTGCCGTTCCAGGGGAGCGGTGCCGTGGGCGCCTCCATCCTCGGGAACATCATAGCCATGAAACCCGAGAGGGTCCTCCTTGCCGTGGAGATAGGCGCGATCGTGGGCACGCTGGCAATCGCCTATAGCACGAGCTTCATGCTGACCCTCCTGTACACGAACGCGACCCTCGCGTCCGCGGTCCTCGTCTTCGCCATCGCCCTCGGCTTCGCCTCGATGACCGCTCCGGGCAAGCGGGCGATGTGCTTCCTCGGGAGGTGCGTGAGGCCGCGACCGAACGAGAGGGCCCGGACGGACGCCGCGCGAAGGAGGGCCGCCAGGGCAGAGGCGATGAGGGCCCGCGAGGTCGCAGCGGGGGCGGTCCGGGGGCATGGGCGAGAGAGGAAGGAGACGTGAGCGCAATGAATGTCCTCGTGACGGGCGGGGCCGGGTTCATCGGCTCGCACCTCGTCGACAGGCTCGTCGCCGACGGCCACGACGTCTCGGTCATCGACAACATGAGCGGCGGGTCACTCGAGTTCATCAAGGGGCACATAGGCACGATCGACCTGGCGAACGCGGACATAACGACGGAGACCGACCTCGAGAACTACATGGAGGGCGTGGAGGCCGTGTTCCACCTCGCCGCGGACCCGGACGTGCGCGGCGGCTTCGACCGTCCGGCGCACCAGCTCGACCAGAACCTCATCGGCACGTTCAACGTCCTGGAGGCCTCCGCCAGGAGCGGCGTCAGAACGTTCTGTTTCACGTCGACCTCGACGGTCTACGGCAACGCCACCGTCGTCCCGACGCCGGAGGATTACGGCCCCCTCCTGCCCATCTCGGTCTACGGCGCGACGAAGCTCGCGTGCGAGGGCCTGATATCAGCCTACGCCGACAACTACGGCATCGACGCCCCGCTCTTCAGGTTCGCCAACGTCGTCGGCCCGAGGAGCACCCACGGCGTCATCTTCGATTTCGTGCACAAACTGCGGCGCAACCCCGCCGATCTCGAGATACTCGGCGACGGCTCCCAGCGCAAATCGTACTTCTACATCGACGACTGCGTCGAGGCCATGGTCCACGGATGGCGGGTCGCCAAGGGCGCGGAGGCCTTCAACATCGGATCGGCCGACACCATCGATGTCACGCGCCTCGCCGACATCGTCGTCGACGTCATGGGGCTCCGGAACGTCTGGTACCGATACACAGGCGGCGTTCGCGGCGCGGGCTGGAAGGGCGATGTGAAATACATGCACCTCGCCATCGACAGGATGCGAGCCCTCGGGTGGGAGCCAGAGCTCGACAGCTCCGGCGCGGTCCGCAAGGCGGCGGAGCGCATCGTCGGGGAGGTCGAGGCGGCCTTCGCGGCGAAGGACCGGAAGTAGCGACCGGCCCGGACGGATCCCCGCGGACGACGTCCCCTCGTATGGGGCGACGGCATCGCCTTCTCCATCGACCGCCACCACAGCGCCGGGCTCAGACCGCTGGCCTTCCCACCACCAGGTCGTGGATGCAGGTCGCCAGGTGCCCTACCTCGCGGCCGACCTCCGGCCCCCTCTCGAGCGTCTCCACCCAGGCGGGGGGTATTGTCGTCCGCCCCCATGCCGCGCCGGCGAGCGCGCCGGTCACCGAGCCGGCCGTGTCCGTGTCCCCGCCCCGGTTCACGGCTCTCAGGACCGCCTCCTCGAACGTCTCGCTGCTCGAGAGGCAGGCGACCGCCGTCTGCAGAGTGTCGAGGACCATCGGCATGCGTTCCCGCGGGAAGCGGCCGCTCATCCCCTCCTCCAGGGCCTCCACGACGCGCGGCTCGAGCCCGGACGAGAGGGCGATGGCCTGGGTCAGCGCGTCCCTCGGCTCCTCCGCTATCAGGAGGGCGATCGTCGTCCCGAATGCGACGGCGGCATCGACGCACGTCCTCGATCCGTGGGTTATCCGGGCGACGTCCGCGCATGTCTGGACGAGGAGCCCACGGTCGTTGAAGGAGAAGAGGGCCGCGGGCGCCGCCGTCATGATGGCCCCGTTGCCGTCCCCCGATGGTCCCAGGAGGGCGCACGCCCGGACACCGGCGGTGTGCCACGGCTCGCCGGAGGCGAGCATGTCGAGGGCCAGGCGCGTCGTCCTGCCTATGTCGGTGGGTCCCGTCGAATAATAGTCGACGAACTCGCGGGAAATGTCCTCCGGCACGACCCGCCGCTTCCTGCAGATGCTCCTCGCCACCGCGGCGGTCATCCTGGTGTCGTCGGTGACGATCGG
>JAKEGO010000015.1 GCA_022615805.1 Thermoplasmata archaeon | reverse complement strand
TCGATCCGCTCCTTGAAGATCGCGAACGAGTCGGCATGGTAGGCGATGCCGAGGACGTTGGCGTCGTCCTCGTACTCGCCGTTGAGGTACAGGATGTGCAGCACGATGGTGCTGCCGGACCTCCAGCCCTTCCTGTTCTCAGATTCGAGGGCCTGGACCTCCTCGAGCGTGTAGCTCGTATCCCCGGAGTCGAATGGGTCCTGCTTTACCGAGACGGACGACTTCTGGCAGTACGTCCCGATCCGGTCCTTCAGCGTCTGGATGGCGCTGGTGGTCGGGTTGAATCCGTCGACGAAGTCGATCTCGATCTCGAGCGTCTCGTACCTCTCGTTGCTCAGGTAGTCATGGTTGTAGTCGCCGACTGCGCCACGCTCTCGGCCTCCTCCGGCCCCATCGTCCTCGGTGCATCCGCTGAAGGCGACGGCGACGACCATGATGACGACCAGAGCGACCTCGGACCTCATGTCGGTTCGTACGCCCGGAGGTTAGATAAAGGTTGCCGAGAGGGTTTGACCTTCGCTCGCACCGACCGTTCGGCCCGCCCGCTTTGGCCAGGAGGGCCTTGGCGCGTCACTTGAGCGTATCGAGCCGGGTGACGTGGTCCGGGACCTCGATCTTAATAACGTGCCTGGTCGTCTTCGGCGGGAAGACATCGCCGGAGAGCGCCCTGTCGATCACCGCGCGCTTGTCCACGTTGTGGTATCCGAAGCCGTTCTTGGCCGCGCCCGGCCAGAAGTGAAGCTCGATGCGCGCGTCGAAGTAGTCGACGAGGTAGACCGGGACCATCCTCACGCCTATCTTCCGGAGGGCTTCGAGACGGTGGTGACCATCGAGAACGACGTGATGGGACCTGTCGACGAGGATGGGCTTCTGGACCTCGCCGTCCTTCCTGATGGCCTCTGTAAGCTTCAGCAGGGCTTCGGGTCTGGTCATCTCGTGGGACCGCAGTTCCTCGATCGGGAGGAGGGTGAAGCAGAACTGGCGCCATTCGGGATGCCTGCCGGAGAGGTGGGCGTCCCGCAGTCCGTGATACGTCGCGGCGTTCCTCCGCGCCATCTCAGCGAGCGAGGGGTCGGTCCTCCTGACCTCGCCGGGCACGCCGGTCACGAGGCTGGCGGGCGGGACCTTGGTGCCAGGCCTGACCACGGCATTGGCGCCGATGACGCAGCCGGAGCCGACGACGGCGCCGTCGAGGACGCTTGCGTTCATGCCAACGATCACCTCGTCGCCGATCGTGCAGGCGTGGACGATGGCGCCATGGCCGACCGAGACGTCACGACCGATGACGGTCGGGTTCTCCGGGGTCGCGTGGACGACGGCGTTGTCCTGGACGTTGGTCCCCTCGCCGACGGAGATCCGATTCGTGTCGCCCCTGAGCACTGCACCCGGCCAGATGGAGCAGCCAGGACCGATCTCGACGTCTCCGATCACCGTCGCTCGGGGGTCGATGTACACCGAGGGAGCGACCTTCGGGAACATGCCACCGGAACGGAGGGGGCGTATTTAACTGTTGATGTCCCGGTGGCGGCATGGCCTCGGACCGTCAACGTCTGGCCGATCATGACGCGCCGCAACGGCCCGACACCAAAAGTAATATCTACGCTCCGCCTCATCAACCGGCGGGGTGACGGCATGGAGGACGTCTGGATAGAGAAGTACAGGCCAGTGACCGTCGACGAGGTGGTAGGACAGGTCGAGATAACGAAGCGCCTCAAGGCCTACGTCGCGTCGGGCACAATGCCGCACATGCTCTTCGCTGGGCCTGCAGGCGTGGGGAAGACCACCTGCGCCATCGCCATCGCCAGGGGATTCTTCGGCGAGGCTTGGCGCCAGAACTTCATCGAGCTGAACGCCAGCGACGAGCGCGGCATCGACGTGGTGCGAAGCCGCATAAAGGACTTCGCCCGCACGGCGCCGATAGGCGCCGAGTTCAAGGTCATATTCCTCGACGAGGCCGACGCCCTTACGCAGTCGGCGCAGGCCGCGCTCCGGCGCACAATGGAGAGGTATTCGCATACCTGCCGGTTCATCCTCTCATGCAACTACAGCTCGCGGATCATCGACCCGATCCAGTCGCGCTGCGCGGTCTTCAGGTTCAAACCCCTTAGGGACGACGACGTCCGCGAGTACCTGAGGAGGATCGCTGCCAGCGAGGGCGTCAGGGTCGAGGACGGGGCTCTCTCGGCCATCCTCTACATCGCGCAGGGGGACATGCGCCGGGCGGTGAATGCGCTGCAGGTCGGCGCCGCCAGCGAGAGGGTGGTGACGGCGGACTCCATATACAACGTCACGGCGGCGGCGCGTCCGGAGGAGATATCGCGCATCCTCGAGGAGGCGGTCAAGGGCAACTTCACCACGGCCAGGGGGATCCTCGACAAGCTCCTGATGGACGACGGCCTGGCCGGAGTGGACATCCTGCGCCAGATGCACCGCGAGGTCTTCAAGCTCAATGTACCGGACGACATGAAGATAGACATGCTCTTCCACCTGGGCGAGGTGGACTTCCGGCTCGTCGAGGGCGGCACCGAGCGGATACAGCTCGAGGGGCTCATCGCGCGGTTCGCGGCGGAGGGCAGGAAGCTGACGAAGTGATGCCCTGCCGTCGTACGACATCGATTTGTAGTGGCGGGATATGAATGCGATGATGAGGGCATTTTCATAGGCGAGGCGCCATTATATCGATACGGGATTGCATCCGTGGTAAAATTGTTCGGAGTCGCGCCTATCCATGCGATGGAATCTGCATAAACTTTATCTATTGAAGACATCACTGCCCGACCAGCACCTGGACTGGTGAGCCCCATGGTAGAACTTCACGAGCAGATACTCCGTGACGGTCATCAATCGATCCTGGCGACGAGGATGCGGACCGAGGACATGCTCCCCGTATGCGCACAGATGGACGAGATCGGCTTCTTCTCCCTCGAGATATGGGGCGGCGCGACCTTCGACGTTCCGATCAGGTTCCTGAACGAGGACCCGTGGGACAGACTGCGGAAACTCCGGGAGGCGATCCCCAACTCGAAGCTCCAGATGCTCGAGCGCGCTATGAACATCGTCGCCTACAGGAACTTCCCCGATGACGTCGTCCGGAAGTTCATCCACCACGCGAAGGTGAACGGCATCGACGTCTTCAGGATCTTCGACGCCCTGAACGACCCGCGGAACATGAGGGTCCCCATCGAGGCGACGCTCGAGGAGGGCGGCCACGCTCAGGGGTGCATCTCGTACACCATCAGCCCGGTGCACACCGTCGAGCGATACGTCGACCAGCTCCTGAACCTGCAGAAGATGGGGTGCCAGTCGGTCTGCATCAAGGACATGGCTGGCATGATAAGCCCGCCCATCGCGCGCGACATCATCAGCGGGTTCAAGGAGTCGGGCGGCAAGGTCCCGATAAACCTCCACTGCCACATGACCAGCGGGATGACGGGCATGGCATACTGGGCCGCCTGCCAGGCCGAGGTCGACATCCTGGACACCTCGATCTCGCCGATATCCGGCGGCACGGGCCACATGCCCACCGAGTCGGTCGTGGCGGGCCTTCAGGGCACGCCATGGGACACGGGTTACGACCTGGCGAAGCTCGTCGAGATAAGGAAGTACTTCATGGACGTTGTGCGCAAGTACCGCCACCTCATACGCCTCGAAGCCCTCAGAATCGACCCGTCGGTCATGGTACACCAGATCCCCGGAGGGATGCTGTCGAACCTGGTCTCTCAGCTGGAGCTCCAGGGGATACCTGACAAGTACGAGCAGGTCCTCCACGAGACCGCCAAGGTCCGCGAGGAGCTTGGGTACCCGCCCCTGGTCACCCCGACCAGCCAGGTCGTAGGCGTCCAGGCTGTCATGAACGTCCGATTCGGGAGGTACAAGAAGGTCCCCGAGGAAACGAAGGACTATTGCCGCGGCCTCTACGGACGACCGCCCGCCGAGATCAGGCCGGAGATAATGGAGGCCGTCCTCGGTCCGAAATGGAAGGATGAGGTCATTGAATGCCGCCCGGCCGACCTCATCGAGCCCGAATGGGACATGAGACGCAGGGAACTGGACGACATGGGCCTCCTGAAAAGGGAGGAGGACGTCCTTACCTACGCTCTCTACCCCAAGGTCGGCCTGGCGTTCCTGAAGGGCGAGGCCAAGGCGGAGTTCACGTCCGACAAGCTCCCCCTCGGGAAGGACCACCCGGCGACCCGCGCCATGGTGAAGTCCTTCTTCCCCGAGCTCCCCGATGTGTACCTGGAGGTAGAGCCCCCGGAGGCCAGGAAGGTCGCGGGGCCCGCGCCGATCCCGACGCAGTTCAACGTCCAGGTGGACGGTGAGGCCTTCGAGGTCGTCGTGGAGCCCATCGGCGGATTCATGACCGTTTCCGGCGGGGGAGCGGCCCCGGCGGCGCAGTCGAAGAAGGACCTTCCCGGCGGACAGAAGACCGGCATGCAGGGGACCATCCTCAAGGTGAACGTGAAAGTGGGCGACAGGGTCCAGAAGAGGCAGGCCCTTGCGGTCATCGAGGCCATGAAGATGGAGAGCGACATCCTCTGCGACATCGACGGGGAGGTCAAGCAGATCTTCATCAAGGCGGGCGACACGGTCAAGTCGGGCGAGGTAATAATGCAGATCCTCTGAGGTGTCCTGCGATGCTGAGCAAGGTCATGGTCGCGAACCGCGGCGAGATCGCGGTCCGGATAATGCGCGCGTGCAAGGAGTTCGGGATACCTACCGTGGCCGTATACTCGGAGGCCGACGCGAAGGCGCTCTTCGTGCGCTACGCCGACGAGTCGTACTGCATCGGACCCGGGCCCGCCAAGCTCAGCTACCTGAACATGGACGTCCTCATCGACACCGCCCTGAAGTGCGGCGCCGACGGCATACACCCGGGATACGGCTTCCTGGCCGAGAACTCGAAGTTCGCCGGCATGTGCGCCAGCAACGGCATCGAGTTCATCGGCCCGCCGGTGCCCGCCATGGAGCTCATGGGCTCGAAGATCGACTCGAAGAGGTCGATGATAGCGGCCGGCGTTCACGTCGTTCCGGGCGTGACGGAAGCCCTCGCCGACCACGAGAGGGCGAGGGACGTCGCCCACGAGGTCGGATACCCCATCATGCTCAAGGCGAGCGCCGGGGGCGGCGGCATCGGCATCCAGAAGGTGGACGACGAGAAGCAGATGGAGAAGGCCCTCGAGTCCATCCGCCGGCTCGCGCTGAACAGCTTCGGCGACGACTCGGTGTTCATCGAGAAGTTCATCGAGGACCCGCGTCACATCGAGTTCCAGATCATCGGTGACAAGCACGGCCACATGATCCACGTCAACGAGCGCGAGTGCAGCGTGCAGCGCAGGCACCAGAAGCTCATCGAGGAGACCCCCTCGTGCGCGCTCACCCCCGAGCTCAGGGAGGAGATCGGCGAGCAGGCGAAGCTGGCCGCGAAGACCGCCGGATACTACAACGCCGGGACGTGCGAGTTCATGTTCAAGGACGGCAGGTACTACTTCCTGGAGATGAACACACGCCTGCAGGTGGAGCATCCCATCACCGAGGCCATCACGGGCATCGACCTGGCGCGGGAGCAGCTGCGCGTCGCCTCCGGACTCGAACTGGAGTACGACCAGGAGGACATCGTCGGCCGCGGGCACGCCATCGAGTGCCGCATCAACGCCGAGGATCCGCTGAACAACTTCGCCCCGGCGCCGGGGAAGATCGTCAAGTATGCCGAGCCCGGCGGGCCCGGCATCCGAATCGACAGCGGCGTCTACGCCGGCTTCGAGATCCCGCCGTTCTACGATTCCATGATCGCCAAACTGATCGTCTGGGCCGAGGACCGCCCCCGCGCCATCGAGCGGGTCAAGCGCGCCCTCTGGGAGTTCCAGATCTCCGGTGTCAGGACGAACATCCCGTTCCACACCGTCGTGATGAACCACGACATCTGGAAGGCCGGGAAGTACAACACGAGCTACATCCCCAGGTATGGCATCCTCGAAAAGGTCGTCCAGTACGTCCAGGAGCAGAAAGCTGCGAGCGGCGGGCCGAAGATTGCGGCGGCCATGGCCGCCGTGGGCGCGGTCATCGCGGGAGCGGCGGGGCAGCAGGAGAGGTGAGGGGACCACGTCCTGCCTCACAGGCGCGCTGACCGTTCCAGGCCGGCATGACCAGGGGGAGTTACAGTTCTGCCTTGGCCATCCTGGGTCGGGGGGAGTGGGGCGGTAGGACAGGATCTCGGATGAGACCGGGGACGTCATTGGCGACGGTTTCCGGCTGGTACCTCTGGCGCAGAGGGCCAACTCCAAAATATTATGTAGCGAAAGGGGTTACGTGTCCATGGTGATCCAATGACCGAAGCAGTCTTAGTCAGCGCCGTCCGCACGCCCGTCGGCCGTTTCGCAGGCACTCTCTCGAACATGCCATCCGTGGAGCTCGGGGGCCTCGTCATCGCCGAGGCCGTGCGCCGGGCGGGCATCGAATCTAGCGACGTGCAGGAGGTCCTGATGGGACAGGTGGTCCAGGCCGGCCTCGGCCAGAACCCCGCGCGGCAGGCGGCGATAAGGGCGGGCATACCCTACCACGTCGGAGCGACGACCGTCAACAAGGTCTGCGGCTCCGGCCTGAAGACCGTCATGATGGCCGCCAACGCCGTCAGGGCGGGCGAGTACGACTGCATCGTCGCGGGCGGGATGGAGAACATGGACCTCGCACCCTACCTGCTCTACAAGGCCCGCACCGGCTACAGGCTCGGGGACGACAAGCTCGTGGACGCGATGGTCCACGACGGACTGTGGGACGTGTACAACGACTTCCACATGGGGAACACCGGCGAGATCGTCGCCGAGAGGTTCGGCCTGGAACGGCGGGAGATCGACGCCTTCGCCCTCCGGAGCCACCAGCGCGCGGCGGCGGCCCAGGAGAAGGGCCTGTTCAGGGACGAGATGCTCCCCGTGGACGTCAAGATGAAGAAGGACACCGTCACGCTCGACCGCGACGAGGGCGTCCGCTCGGACACCACCCTCGAGGCGCTCGCGAAGCTGAAGCCAGCCTTCAGGCCCGACGGCGTCGTCACCGCCGGCAACGCCTCGCAGATCAGCGACGGCGCAGCGGCCCTCGTCGTCATGTCGGCCGACAGGGCGGAGGACGCGGGCATCGCGCCCCTGGCCACCATCCGGAGCTACGCCACATCGGGCATGGAGCCGGAGCACGTCATGAGCGCCCCCATCCCCGCCATCGAGAGGCAGCTGGCCCTCACCGGCCTCGCCATAGAGGACATGGACCTCGTCGAGCACAACGAAGCCTTCGCCTCGGCCAGCCTGGCCATCCAGAGGAACTTTGGCATCGCGGACGACAGGTTCAACGTCCACGGCGGCGCCGTGGCCATCGGCCATCCCATCGGCGCCTCCGGCGCCCGCGTCCTCGTGACCCTCATCTACGCCATGATCCACCACGACAAGCACCGCGGCATGGAGGCCGTCTGCCTCGGCGGCGGCAACGCGGTGACGATGGTCGTTGAGCGTTGAGCCACACCAACGATTATTAATGGTCACCGCCATCGTCCGCCCGATGCGCATACTGCATCTTTCCATGGACTATCCTCCGCGGCACGCGGGCGGCACGACGGTCCACACGCACAGGCTGACCCACGAGCTAGCGGCCCTCGGCCACGAGGTCAGCGTCGTCGCCGCCTCGGCAAACGGGGCGCCGGCGGTCGAGGACGACGGCGGCGTGATGGTCCATCGGGTGCCGCGCCCGTACACCTTCTTCTCGGCGCGGAAGGCCCGGGCGCTGATGCGCGAGGTGGA
>JAKEGO010000122.1 GCA_022615805.1 Thermoplasmata archaeon | reverse complement strand
GTACCTCATCACCGCGCCGTCGGGATCGCTGGCGTCGGCGACGAACGTGACGTTGTCGCCGAGGCGGACGGGGTCGGGTCCGACGCTCTCGACGTCCGCCACCGGCCATTCGTTCGACCAGTACGTCCCGTTGTAGATCGCGATGAAGGCCCAGTCGGCCCTGCTCCACGCATGATCGTCGTCCCTCACCGCAAGAGAGACGTTGTGGAGCCCCGGCGAGAGCGCCATGTCGAAGGACCACCCGGGAGGGCCCGAGTGGAGGACGCCATCGACAGAGGAGTTCCAGTACACCCGACGGACATCGCCGTCCTCGTCGCCGCCGGTCCCGACGAAGGACACCTCCTCCTCCGATGACGCCGGATCGGGGCCCACCTGTAGGATGTTGGCCGTTGGCCTCGCGTTCGTGGCGTTCGGGTCAGGCCCGACCTTGAAGGTCGTCATCGCCGGCTCCGACCATGCACCCATGTCGTCCCGGACCCTGAGTGTGATATTGTGCTCGCCCTCGGAGAGGCCAAAGAAGGTGGTGGTGTTGGAGGAGCCGTTGTAGAATTCGCCGTCGACGTCGGAGGTCCAGACGAAAAGGGTGACGTTGCCGTCGTCGTCGGAGCCGTTGCCCTCGAAGGTCACTTCCTGGCCAAGGTGGCTCGGGTACGGGGAGATGGAGAGGATCGCGGCGGAAGGGGGCATGTTCGGGACATCGACGAGCGGCTTCCTGTCGCTCCTGTTGCCCTCGCCGTCGACCTGGTACCACGTGTCGCCTATCCCGTCACGGTCCTCGTCGAGGCCGTCGTAATCGGACCAGCGATTGCCGCCCCAGTCGGAGAACCAGTCGTTCGTGCTGGAGTTCTGCGAGTCGTAGCCCTGGGAGCCACCCTCGCCGTTGTCGATGAAGTCGTTATGGTAGACATCGTTGCCGTTCGAGTCGGTGAGGAAACAGACGCCATAGTACGTACTGTATGCGATCGTGTTGTTCGTGACCTCGGAGCCGTCGGCGTCCTGCTGGAAGTAGATGCCGATGTTCCTGCTCTCGTTGATGTCGTTCCGCCGTATCCAGTTGACGTCGGACCGGAACAGCCGGATCCCCACGGTATTGTTCAGGATGACGTTGTCCTCGATGCTGATGCCGCCCGACCGCTCGAGGTCGATCCCGGACATCCCGTTGTCCCTGATCGTGTTCTGCCGCAGTTCGTGGAAGTCGCTCACGTTGACCTGTATCCCGTGGCCGGAGTTCTCGCATATCACGTTGTCCTCGACGACATTGTTCCTGGTCCCGGGAGGATATGGCTTCGAGCCGCTGTCGATCCGGACCCCCGCTCCCGCGTCTCCCCCGTTGCGCACCTCGAAGCCCGAGAGTGTCACACCATCCGCCGCGAGGCGGACGACGTTGCCGGTCCCATTGCCTTCGATGATCGTATCCGCCGAGCCATTCCCTTGGAGCGCCAACCTCTTCGTGACCTCGATATTCTCAAGGTAGTGACCGCTGAACACCCGCACCGTGTCCCCGGGAGACGCGGATTCGATGGCCGATTGGATGAGCGAGTGATTCCTCCATGGCCCGGGATCGTCATCGACCACGATCGTCGCTCCCTCGCCGCCCGTCGCGAAGGTCAATGAAAGGATGGACAGTAGTGCGAGCGCGCCAGCAACGACGAGCAACCCCGCGATCACCCTGGATGTCATTGTCATCCCACCGAACCATCCACGCCAGATTTCTTAAACGTTGCGTTCGAGGGCTCAGACCCTGTACCCGCCCAGAAGTTCCAGGTAGATGGCGGCCGTCACGAGGTCGGCGCTCGTCCCGGGGTTCATCCGGTCCCTCACGAGGTGCGCGTTCAGCTCCTCGGCCTTCTTCCTCCCCGCGGGGGCCAGGTAGCCGCCGGCGTTCATGATGGCCCTCGCCTTTCGCATAATGCCCTCCGCGGCGTCCCTGCCGTGGCGGGCCGCGATGAGGGTGTCGTGCTGCTTGGCCATGATCCAGAGGTAGGCGTGGGCGATGGCGTCCTCCAGCGGCGCGGAGTCGAGGGTCTCCCTCAGGAAAGGATGCGAGCGCCTGAAGGTGAACTCGAAGCCCGTCACGTACTCGCGGGCGACGGCGTTCTCCTGCCGTCCCGGGGGCTCTCCCCCGGCCATCCACTCGATGACGGATACCTCCTCGAACATCTCGGCTGGGCTCGAGTACACGTCGTACATTGGCACCGGCGGGAGGGCTGGGTGGACGAGGCCGATGGCCTCGTGGAGGAACCGCCCGTCGTCCGGGGACAGGCCGTCGAGGATGTCCTTCAACGTGGGGCGGATGTCGCGCCACTCGGAGCCGGCGGCGGCCGCGGCCATCGGGGCGAGAAGGAGGATGGCGCCGAGGTGGGTGTTCCCTCCGCCCTGGGCATCGCTCATGCGCCTGACCGCATCGAGCACGCCCTCTCCGATGTCGACGTCCCTGCGCGAGATGCGCTGGAACGGTCCGGCCAGGGCGGCGACGCTGGCGAGGAACTGGTCGAGCCCGAGGTCGTCGAGGTCCTGGAAACGGGAGACGTTGCCGGGCTTGGGGGAGACGAGCTCGAGGAGGAGGGACGCGACGGCCTTCTCGGCCGCGGCCTCGGGCGTTATCGCGCTCATCGTGCATCAACTCCTAGTTGGTCGACCACGGGGCACATCCCCTTCACCCCGCGAGCCTTCACGGACGGCCCACCTGGGCTGGCCGGCGCGGCTCCATGTGTCGCCATCGCTCTGCCGCAAACCCCACGCTACGCGACCTCGGGTCCGTGGACCGCCTTGCCAGTGGTCTTGCCCTTCTCGACCTTTATCCGGGGGATCTTCAAGGGCACTGGCGGCGGGAGGCCGAGCTTCTTCGCGATGACGAGGGCCTCGAAGGAGCCATTGTCCATGATGACGTTGTATATCTCCTCGAGAGGGTCGTCGGGGATCTTTCGCTTCTCGGCCCACATCGCGGCGATTTCGGCGCCATGGTAGGCCAGGCGACCCTCCATGCGGATCATGCCGAGGTGGCCGTACGTGACGGTGTAGGAGAAATCCACGAGGGAGTCCTCTCCCTCCGGGCTGACGTTGATTATCGAGACGTTGTGGTCCACGCGGACGTTGCCTGGCTTGTCCCTCGTGTACCGCTTCGCCTCGATGGACTGGAGTTCCATGGAGCGGATAGGCATGACGGTCGATACCCCATCACCGTTAATATTACTTGCTATTGTCCCCGATGGAGGCCGATGTGGGCGATCGGTCCATCAAGGGGGACCGTTCGATGTCGAAGGGGTCGATCTTTGTTGACGGGATGATCGGCACCCCATCGCAAGAGATGGCATCCCCGCGGGAGGACCGCGCTCACGCCGCGGTACCTGGGTCCACCCGGAACCTCAGGATCGCCGCAACGCCGCCGAAGGTCCTCAGGAAGGACGAACCTTCCTCGGACTCCGGGGATATGAGGTGGACCTCGGCCCCGGACTGGTCGGCGAGCTCGGCGATGCGCCTGACCAGGTCGCCCTTCGCGACGGCGACGGGCGCCCCACAGGAGAGGCAGGTGGCTACCGGGGCGTTCGACCTCGTCTCGTGGCCGCATTTGCCGCAGCGGCCCTCGTACAGGTCGACGCGGAGGCCCTCCGACACGAGGACGACCTCGGTGGCGCCCATGACGAGGGTGTTCAACACGTTGGCCACTCCGTAGGCGAACTTGCCGTGCTCCTTTACGACCTCGCGCATGAACCGCTGCACCATCTTCTTCTCGACCATGAGGTCGATGTCTGTGAGGGAGTCCGAAGCCTTGTCGACGAGCTCCCTGAGCCCGGATTCGTCGGTGTATCCGACGTCGAAGACGTCGATGACCTTCGGGCCGAGCTCGTGGTGGAGGTATCCCTTCTCCACGAAGAAATCCTTCGTCGCCCCCGGTCCACCGACGAGGATCCCTCGGAGGTCCTCGACCTCGAGGAACACCTCGTTGGCGAGCTCGCCGGCCTTCTTGAAGAACTCGTGGGCGGCGATCTCGATGAGCCTCTCGAACCTGCGCTGCGACTGACCGCCGCGGCCGTGCTTGCTCGGCACGCGGGACGGAATGTTCTTCACGGGTATTATCCGGTGGCCTTTCAGGAGGCCGATCGTGGCCTCCGACCGGTCGATGACGATCAGTCCGAATGTCTCCTTCTCCTCCATCATGTCGAGGAGGGGGTCGAGGAAGAACTGCGAATCGCACCGGTAGAGGAAGATGGAGATGGGCTCCGGCGGCTCGATGGCGAACTGGACCATGTCGGTCTGGTCGTTCCCCGTGACCTTGTGCCCGACGAAGAAGACGATGCCGTTCTCCGGGACCGTCTTGAGATGACGGAGGCGGCCCATGATCGACTCGATCGCGGACATGACGTTCTTCCGTGTGCTCTTCGACTTGATGTTGGAGGACTGACTGTACTCGTTCCGCAGGTAGGACATCGCATCGGAGACCTGACGCGTGGGCGGGACGTAGAGGCTGATGAGCTCGGTGGCCTTGCCGCCGACCTCCTGGAGCTCCTCCATTCGCCTCCTGAACTCGTACCTGGCCAGCGACTTCCCTTCCATCGCGCGCACTATAGGCGGCGTGTATTAATAGTTACGCTCAAGGACGGCTACATCCCAAAAGTCGGGTCTGC
>JAKEGO010000121.1 GCA_022615805.1 Thermoplasmata archaeon | reverse complement strand
CTTGTAGAGCTGGGGGCTCTGGTTGAGGTAGGCCTTCCGGTCGAAGTACTGGACGGTAAAGAGGTCCGTGCCGCCCTCGGTGGCTGCCGCCACGATCTTCGGCGTGGCGACCTCGACGAACCCGCCGGAGAGGAGGCTCTCGCGGATCCCCTGAACGAGCGCGGATCGCATGCGGAAGATGCCGGATATCTCCGGGCGCCTCATGTCGAGGAACCTGTTGTCGAGCCTCGTGTCGAGGTCGGACTCTATCCGGTCTGCGACGCCGAGCGGTAGGGGGGTCGCTGCCTCGGACAGGAGGGCGAAGTCCCGCGCGAGCAGCTCGTGGCCCTGTTTCGCCTGCTCGTTCGGCACCACCTCCCCCCGCACCGAGATGACGCTCTCCCGGGGGATGCTGGTGAGGGCCTTGAACAGCTCGGGACCCTGCTTCTTGATGGCGGTGACCTGGAGCGTGCCCCCGCGGTCCCTGAGCCTTATGAACGCGATCCCGCCGAGGTTGCGAACGTCCTCGACCCATCCGGCTGCGGTGACTGTCCTGTTGTGGTGCTCCTTCGTGATGTCCGACGATAGGACATCGCGATGGTAGGGGTCGTCCAAACTATTTCCTCCTGAACCTTCCCTTCCGCTTCTCGGGCTCCGGCTCGGGCTTGCGGTCCTGGAAGGGCATTCGGCCGAACCTGTTGAGCGCATCCTCGAGCTCGCGCTTGGTCCTCATGCCGAGGATGTACTCAGCAGAGCCGCCGACGATGAATAGGATGGCAGCAATCATCGCGATCCAGTAGCCGATGTCCACACCCCACTCGACGTCGGCTTCGATCTCCTCCCAGCCGCTGACCGTGCCGGTGTACGAGCCGCCGAACGGGCTCGCGCCGACCTTCTCGAAGATGAACGGACCGGGGGACCCCTCATCGCCCGGGAGCGCGGAATGGACCCTCATGAAGACGACGATGATGATGACGAGGAAGATGATGCCGATCACACCGGTCTTGATGAACTTCTTTCCGCGGGCCCACGGCTTGTCGCGCAAGAACCTCAATGTCAACGCGATGCCGAGGATGGCGCCCCACACGATGCCCATCGGTATCGGAAGGTACCCCTCCATGGGGTCCTCCGTGACCCCCACCCCTTTGTCCTCGGTGAACGGTTGGACGTTCAGCTTGACGGGATCGTGGCCGTTCAGCTCGACGATGCGGACGGTCGTCCCGTTCGTGTCGTACATGTAGGTCTCGTTCCCGGACTGCCCGGCGGCGAGGTCCGAACTGTAATCGATGTGATACCAGGGCAAGAGGAACGATATGAAGAGGAATATCGCCCCCGCGAGGCAGATGAACGTGCCCGCGTTGTAGTTCCTCCATTTCGTGGGCGCCGCAGGAGGCCGCTCGCCGCCCTCCTCGAAACGCCTCTGTGGCCTGTACACCCCGGGGGTGGGAGGAGGTGGCGGTACGTCCTCTCGCGGCCTAGGCGCAGGGCGTGGCCTGGGCGTCGGACCCGGCTCCCCGGCCCGCTCCGGGAGCTCGACCTGCGGCTCCCTGGGCCCCCTGCCCTCGCGCGGGGCCTCGGGCGCTGCCCCACCTGGAGCGGCCCCGAATTTGGGTTCGAACCTCCGGGGCGGCGGCGGGCCGGACCTCGCGCGGCCCTTGTCAGCATCGGCGGTGTCGCCCCTCGTGGGCGGCAGGTCGCGTCCGGTCGGGACCTCCGGTCGGTATGCGGAACGCTGCGGCGCCGGACCGGGGCCCGGTCGTGCGGCGGACGTCGGGGCCGGCGGCGCTCCAGCGGACCTTCCATTCTCACGGGGTCCCTGTCCAACGTGCCGATGCGCTCCATTGGTCTCTTGCCGGGATAGGTCGTCGTCCGCTCGGGCCCCCGGACGGGGCGCCTGTGCCGGGGATGGGCTCGCCCGCTCCGCAGAGGGCGAAGGGGGGGAGCCCGCCTCGAATCGGGTTCCGCATTTCCAGCATGATACATCGGTCGAGGCCACGAAGGCCCCGCAAGCGGGACAGCGGTCCATCGCCCGTGCATCCCGTTAGGTGCATAAAAACCTTCGTGATTGCGGCATCGCGGCGCGTTCGTCCCGCGGACGGGGTGCTCCTGGCAGATGGCCTGCGCGGGGCCATCGTTCCCGCAACGGCCGTCGTCCCCGACGGCGACGCCTCAGTAAAACTTAATTACGTCCCCGCCGTTGGGCTCGCGATGACCCTTGCCGAGGGCGCCCGCAGGACGGTCAGGACCTGCCTCAACGTGAAGAGAGGCGAGTACGTGCTCGTCCTGGTCGACACTCCACGTCGGGAGATCGGGGTCGCCCTGTACGAGGAGGCGTTGAAGGCCGGCGCGGAAACCGTCCTCGCCGAAACGCCACCGAGGTCCCGTCATGGCGATGAACCCCCGCAGCCGATAGCCGGGCTAATGAGGGACGTCGACGTGGTCATCGCCGCGACGGAATATTCCATCTCGCACACTCTGGCGCGGAGGAAGGCGACCGAATCGGGGACCAGGATCGCGACGATGCCCACCATTACGGCCGACATGATGAGCGCGGGGGGCATGACCGCGGACTTCAGAGAGGTGAGCAGGCTCGCCGCGAGGATGATCAGGCGGCTGAGCAGGTGCAGGGAGCTCTCGCTCACGAGCGCCCTCGGCACGGACCTCGCCATCTCCCTCGGCAGGAGGAAGTGGATCATCGATACAGGCATCATTCACCGGCGGGGCGATTTCGGGAACCTGCCCGCCGGCGAGGTCTTCATCGCGCCGGTCGAGGGGAAATCGAACGGCAAGGTCCTCATCGACGGGGCATTCGGCGGGATCGGAAAGCTCGACCGGCCGATCACGATCACGGTCGAGGATGGCAGGGCCATCAGGATCTCCGGGGGCAAGGCGGCGAACGAGCTCCGCAGCATTCTCGCGAGACAGGAGCGCAAGGTGGACGACCCCGACGCACCCTACAACATCGCCGAGTTCGGGATCGGGCTCAACCCAAAGGCGAGGATAATCGGCAACCCGCTCGAGGACGAGAAGGTCATGGGCACGGTCCACATCGCCCTCGGGGACAACTCGACCTTCGGCGGGAAGGTCAAGGCCGGGATCCACCTTGATGGCATCCTCACCTCGCCGACCCTCCGCTCCGGCGAGCAGGTCCTCATCGAGGCAGGCGTCCACAGGTGAGCCCATTGACGGCGCGGGTGGCGGTGCTGGACGGTTACACGGACGAGCCCTCCTCGCTCGGGGTTCCTCCGTACATCGCGCCTCTTCCGAGGTACGTGCTGGGGGCGGCGCTCGAAGGTGGGGCTGAGGCCCATTACCTCACGATCGACGACATGAGGGCCGGCACCGACCGCTGGAACCGGGCGCTCGTGGCGGACATCCTCGTCGTCGTCGCAGGCGCTGTCGTCCCGGGCAAGTACCTCGCCACCATGCCCATCTCGCCCGGGGAGCTTCGCGCGGCGGCCTGCCACGGAGGGACCACCGTCATCGGTGGAGCCTGCGCGGCGCAGGGGATCATGGCGCGAGGCGGCGGCCCGTCGATCGACACCCGTGAGATGCGCGACCTCTTCGATCACGTCGTCCACGGGGACGTCGACGCCTTCGTCCACGACCTCCTTTCCGGCCCGACGGACCCGAGGCCCAGGACGGCGGAGGAGTGGGCCATCTGGTCCGTCAAGGGGGCAGCGGCCGTCACGTATCGCGATGACCTCCCGGGCATCGTCGCCGAGCTCGACGCCTCACGGGGGTGCGTCCACTACGCCAGCGGGGGATGCTCGTTCTGCATGGAGCCGGCACGAGGGCGACCGTCCTTCAGGGCCCCGGCGGACGTCCACGCGGAGGCCGCCGCCCTGTTCGACCTCGGCGTGGAGAACTTCCGCCTCGGTGGCATGCCGGACGTCATGTCATACATGGCGCACGGCGCGGGGGAAGTGGACAGGCCCGAGCCGGACCCCGGGGCCGTGGGGGCGCTGTTGAACGCCGTGGCGTCCGTCGGACCCCGCGTGTTCCACCTCGATAACGCCGACCCGGGGATGATCGCTGAGCATCCAGGCCCCGCACGGGCTGTTCTCGCCGAGGTCGTCCGACGGTGCACGTCCGGCAACGTTCTCTCCCTCGGGCTCGAGAGCGCCGATCCAGCCGTCGCACGGGCCAACAACCTGAACGCCACCGCCGGCGAGGCGATGGAGGCCATCAGGACGATCAACGATGTCGGGAGGGCGCGCGGGGACTCCGGTCTGCCTGCCCTGCTCCCCGGGCTGAACTTCGTGATGGGGCTCAGGGGCGAGTCCAAACGGACGGAGACGGACAACAGACGGTTCCTCGAGGCGGTGATGGCCGAGGGGCTCCTCCTCAGGCGCATCAACGTTCGCCAGGTCATATGGCCCGGCAGGGGGCCCGGAAGTTCCGGCATCGCTCACAGGTTCCGCGCATGGGTCAGGGAGGAGGTCGACCGACCGATGATGGCGCAGGTGGCGCCGGCGGGCACGGTGCTGAAAAGGGTCCGGACCGAGGTCGCGATCGGAAAGGTGGTCTACGGAAGGCAGGCGGGGAGCTATCCGATCCTCGTCGGATTCCCCTATGCCATCCCCACGGGCAGGGTCCTCGATGCGGCAGTCGTCTCCCACGGGCCCCGGAGCGTCACCGCGGTCGAGCACCCGCTGGACCTGAACGCGGCGCCCTTCGGCGCTCTCTCTGCACTGCCCGGGATCGGCGCGAAAAGGGCGGCAAGGCTGTCCAGGGCGAGGCCCTTCCGCGCGATCGACGATGCCGCCAGCGCCCTCGACGACCCGGATGTGCTCGCCCGGATCATGCCCCTGCTGACCATCGGGGAAGACTAATATATTCATAGGCCGATGCACGCCAGGTGACGTGATGGGCGGGCCTGAGATAGAGTCATTCTTCGACGTGGAGCGAATGGACGTCGTCCAGAGGGAGGACGAGCGGGAGAGCCCCGGCAGGCAACAGCAGGCCAGCGCTGTCCGGATGACGCCGCTCGTCATCTCGCTCGGAGGCTCGCTGCTCTACAGGGCGGGCGCCAGCGGACCCGAGCTGGACGATGAGCTCCTCAAGCGCTATGCGGACTGGCTAGGAGCCGTCTCCGCACGTTTCCTGACCTTCGTTGTGGTCGGAGGCGGGGAACCGGCCAAACGGACGATCCCCGTCCTTCGCAGGCTCGGCGCCTCCGAATCGGCGCTCGACGCCTTCGGGATCGCGATGACGCGGGTGAACGCGATGGCGCTAAGGTGCGCCATGCGGATCCCTGGCACCTCCGTGCCGACGACGGTCGACGAGGCCCTGGCCGAGGGGGCCCGGGACCGGACGGTCGTCATGGGAGGGACGCACCCCGGACAGACCACCGATGCGGTGGCCGCGATGATGGCCGAGGCACTGGGCTCCGTGACGCTCATCATCGCGACGAACGTGGAGGGGTTCTTCAGCGCGGACCCCAACGAGGACCCGAACGCAGTCCTCTACGAGGAACTCACCGCGAAGGACCTCCTGATGCTGACCGCGACCATCGGCTCGGGCGCGGGTTCGAAGTCACCCATCGATCCGATCGCCTCGAGGATAGTCGCGCGGTCCAGGATACCCACCATAATACTGGATGGCAGGAACCTCGATAACATGGATGACGCGATATCCGGAAGGGACTGTCGTGGGACGCGGATCGTCCCGGACGAGGGCTCGAAGGTGGACGCGACCGGGACAGAACAACGCAGGGAGGACGCCCTTCGTTCGCTCGAGCAGAAGGCCAGGCGTGACGAGGGTGAAAGGATGCCCCGGACCGACGGCGAGCGTAAGCCCTCGGGCCGAAGGTTGCTCCATTCCAGCAGGTCGCAGAAGAGAAGGCCATCGGAAGAGCCCCTCGTTCCCGGGCGCGAGGAGAGAGGCAAGGAGAAGCAGCCTGCGGGAAAGGACCTGCGCGGCGAGGGGGAAGGGGTGCCCGAGGAGGGCAGGGGGGGAAGGGAGGGCGGAAAGGGCAGGAAGGCATCCGGCGCAGGGGCGAAGGGCAAGCGCGCAAGGGCCGGGGCGGAGGAGGAGATCGACTGGGACCTGGAGGGGGAGCCTGCCGACGGGAACGACGCCGGGGGTAAGAAGGGAGAGAAGACCGACGCCTCCGAGGGCGACGCTGACGACGGGACCCCGAGCGGCGGCAAGCGCCGGGGAAAGCCGAAAAGCGACGAGTGGAAGCTCCCTTCGCTCGAGGAGCTCGGCCCCGATTAGCCAGCCCCTTCCCGATCCCATCGAAGAGAGGACCGCCCGTTCCACGGGAAGGTGTGCCGCGAGGAATCCGACCGCAACCCCACAGCATCGCGTAAAAGCCGGATCAGCGGCCGGAGGCCATCGTCGTCCGGGGGACCGGGTCCGACGGGGGGACCGCCTCCGCAGACGCCCCCCGACACACGTCCGCAAGGTCCACCAATGCGCCCGGCCCGGGGCAATTACTTATATCGAGCAGGGCCTTCTCCGTCCATGTTCTCGCTGGTGATGTCGGCCTTCCCCGACGAGGGGTCGGCCCTCGAGGCCGCGAGGGAGCTCGTCAGCACGGGCCTCGCCGCCTGCGCCCAGGCGTTCCCGTGCTCCTCGGTCTATTCCTGGGAGGGAAAGGTCGAGGAGGCCCGGGAGGTGCTGCTCCACGTCAAGACGCGCACGTCCCTCGTCGCGGAGGTCGTCGAGAAGATCGCGGCGTCGCACCCGTACGACCTGCCGCAGGTTGTCTCGGTCCGCATGGACGACGGGCACCTCCCCTACCTGGAATGGATCGCCGCTTCCACCCGAGGCGATGGCTGATGATCCCTTGCAGAGGGACCGCGGTGCACGGGTAGGGAAAGACGCAACCATTGTGACCGCGATAAAACAAGCGACGCAGCTCACTCATCCCGCTTTTCGTCGACATCATCGAGGAGTTCGTCGATCTCGCTCCATCCGGGGGTTCCCTTCTTGGCCCGGGAGCTCCCCGCGCCTTCGGTCTCGAGGTCGAGGGACATCTCCTCGAGCTCCGCCTCGATGGCCGCCAGGTCAGGGAGCGGTTCCTCCTCGATAACCGGGATACCGGACTCCGCCGCGGCAGGTTTGAGAGGGACCTTCCGCCCCGCCTTCAGGACCCTTCCGGCCTTTTGCTTCCCGACTGGTTTCAGCGGGGTCAGCTCCATCGGGGTGGCGTCGCCGGTCGCCGGTCCGGTCTCCTTCTCCCACTTCGGGGGGGCCGCCCCGGCCTTTGCAGGGGCCTTGGCCCTAATGACATCCTTCCGTTGGGGAACGGCCTCCGCGGGCTTGGCGGGCTCCAGGACGGGCGGGGGAACGGCTTCGGATGATGTCTCCTGGGGAACAGGGGTCTTCGCCGCCGGCCTCGCCTTCCTCGCCATCTTCTTCAGGACCGGGACCGGAGATGGTCCGGCTGCCGGGGCGGCCTCCGCGGGCTTGGCGGGCTCGAGGGCAGGCAGAGGTGCGGGAGGTCCCTCGGCGGCCGCTTCCTCCGCTCCCTTCCCGCCCTTCTTCCTCAGCCCGATGCGGGACCTCTTCCCCTTCTTCGCATCCGCTTCGGCTGCGGGGGCGCCGACGGGCTGGAGCGCCGGGAGCGACGGGGTCGGGACCCCTTCCGCGGGCTTTGCGCCCTCGGGGACAGCGGCCTTCGTGGCGTCCACTGAAGGCCCCTTGACCTTGCGCTTCCGGGCCTTGACGGGTTCCTCCGCCGCGCCTTCCGGAGCGGCCTGCTTCGCCCTGACCTGCTCCATCGCGAGGTTCGTCCTCTCGAGGCCCTTCTGGGCCTTCAGGTCATCAGGTTCGATCCTCATCAGGTCAAGATAGACGGCCTTCGCCTCCTCGAAACGCTGCAGCGCCCTCAGGGCGAGCGCCTTGTTGTTGAGGACGCGGGTGTCGTCCGGAACGATCGCGAGCGCGATATCGTACTGTTCGACGGCTTCGGGGAACCTCTGGTCCATGAAGGCTGCGTCGCCCGCGGCCTTCGCGGCGTCCAGGTCGGCAGCTCTCTTCTCCTCGACGGCCCTGGTCCTCTCGGCCGAAACATCATCCCTCGCGGGCTGCACCGACAGGGCTGCATCGAGCGCGGCGATGGAGGCGTCGAACCGCTTCATGATACGAAGGACGTATCCCTTGCCGAGCAGGGCGTCCACGCTTGCCGGGTCCGTCTGGAGATGGGCATCGAAGGCGGCGAGCGCCTCCTCCTGCCTTCCCTCCGCCGCCATTGCGATGATCTGCGAGAGCGCGCCTCCGAGCTCGGGAACGGACGGTGGCCCCTCGACGACGATGTCCACGTCGAGGACCTCCGGCTCGTAGACCATCGGGCCCTCGACCGTCACCGCCTCCACGACGTCAACCACATACTCCTCGGCTGCGATCGCACCGTCGGGCATCGCCGCTGCAAGTGCGCCCGGAAGGGCGACCTCCGCGGAGAAGCCCGAGCCGATGCCAGCGGGGACTCCGCCTGGGACCTCGCCCGGGAAACCCATGTCGTCCGCGATCTCGACCTCGGCGATCTCCACCACCGGCGCCGGAGGCGGGAGGAACTCGTCCATGATGCTCCGGAAGAGCTTCTCGCCCATGATCTCGTCCCACAGCTCGTCCTTCGGCTTCGCTTTGAAGTGCCTCTTCTTGGGGACGAACTCCAGCGCCAGCCCGGTCGTCTTGTCCCTCATCTCTATCCTTTCGTCGAGTTGGGGCGCCTTGCCCTTCGGGGCCAGGCTGTCGAGGTCGGGGACCTCGGGATGGGATCTGGACGTTGGCGCCACCTGGACAGGGGATTCGGGAGGGGGTGGCGGCGGTGGCATCTCGGGTACCGTCGCCATTCCTGGCATCGCGCCGGGGCTCTTGGGAAACGGGGGCTCCACGGCCCGGGGAGAGGGTGCGACGGACGGAGAGGAAGAGGCCGGGGCCTTCGAGGCAACCGTCGATATCGGTCCCGGGGGAGGTTTCGTCGGCTTCATGAACTCGATAGATACCGTCTCGGATACCTTCCTCACGCGGGCCTCTGGTTGCTTGGAAGCATCCCTCGCGGGGGCCTCCCGCGAAGATGCGCGTTCCGCGAAAGCGACCGGCCGCTCGTCGATCTCGGTGAAGCCTCCCGCGCCAAGGAGCATGCCGCTGCCATCCCTGTCGGCCTCCTGGCACGCTGAGTGGACATCGTTGTTCAACTTCTCGCACAGGCTGCAGAGGGCCTCGGGCTTCTTGACCCTGCAAGGTGATGATGGGAGGTTATCGAGGAATGCGTTGACCTCGTTCAGATCCTTGGCGACCATGGATTTCCACCTTATGACACCGCAGGCCGACTGGCAGTCCCGGTTGAAAGCCCTATACTATGCGTCCCCATAAGAGGCTTTCGGTTTTTATTTCCCGATCCAGGCGTCGGCCAGATATCCCCATCCACTGCCAACGAGCCATGGTCGGCCGGCCCGCGGGTCAGCGTGTCCGCGGGCTGCTGTCGTCGCTCGCTTGGCCGGCGGTCCGCGCCATTCCATGCACGCCCGGAACGGCCCGGTTCCCGAAGAAACGGTCGAGGGCGGGGACGGGGTCGTCCACCGTCGAGTAGGAGAACCCCGGGGGGAAGCGACCCCGGTACATCGGGAACCGGTACCGGTCGTCGAGGAGGAGGACCGCGCCCCGGTCGGACTCGCTCCTGATCATCCGACCCGCCGCCTGCACCACCCTGTTGAGGGCGGGGAGCAGGTAGGCGTACAGCCTCCCCTTCCCCTCGCCGAACCGCCCCTCGAAGTACCTCTCCTTCGCCTCGATGGCGATGGTCCTCGGCGGCAGGGGAAGGCCGACGATCACCACCGCCTTGAGGGCGTTGCCCGAGAAGTCCATCCCCTCCGCAAGCGGGCCGCCCGCGACGCCGAGGAGGACCCTCTGCCTCTCCGCCGAGAGGATGTCCTCGAAGAGGCCCTCCCTCTCCTCCTTCGACATACCCGGCATCTCGGCGGCTGTGGACGACCGAACGCTCTCGTCGAGGGTCCTCGCGATGGCGTCCATGAGGTCGTAGGACGGGAAATATACCGCCATGCTGCCCGGCACGGACCGGGCGATGGCGGAGAGCGAACGGCCGTATCGTCCGTACATCTCCTCCCCCCGGTCCACGTACCTCGTCGTAAGGCCGGTAACGGACATGACGAGCGTGTTCGATGGCGGGAAGGGGCTCGGGTAATCCCTCGCGTCGGTCCGATCGCGCGGCATGCCCAGGACCTCCGAGTACATCGCCTGGGGGTGCATGGTCCCGCTCATGAGGATCGCACAGCGCGTCGCCTGCAGGACCGGTCCGGCGACCTCCGACGGGTCCATGAGCTCGACGACCGCACGGTCGCCGTCCCTGCGGGTGACGTACCTGACCATCCCGGGCCGCTCCTCGCGCCATAGGCCGAGGAAACGGAGGGTGCGGTCGATGGCGAGCGTCGCATCGGTCGGGAGCGGGAGCTCCTGGAGCTCGGCAAGGAAGCCGCCGACGTCGGACGGGCCGTCGAGCCGCTCGCGCAGGGCGGACGACATCGCCTCGGCGGGGCCCTCGATCTCCAGAAGCGCCTCGCCCCCGGGCGACGTGGAACCGATGACCTCCGCGAGCCACCCCCGAAGGGCATCCAACGGGCGCATGTACTGGGGCCGCGTCCGGAGGTGGTGGAGCGCCTCCAGGACGGTCAGTTCGGTGAGCGACGTGCTCATGCCATCTATGATGCGGCCCGGGAGGTTGTGCGCCTCGTCGACCACGAGCGTGACGCTGCCAGGGTCGACCGCCATCGCGGGGAGGACCACTGCCGAGAGATCGCTGAAGGCGTAGTTGTAGTCGCAGATGACCACATCCGCGGAGGCCCCGAGGAGGAGCGCGGTCCGGTGAGGGCAGAGGCCGGCGCCCACGGCCTCCTCGACGAGCTCGTGGACATGCAGGGCCATCGGCGCGATCCGCGACACGGTGGGAGCCGGGTCGTTCCGGTGGAACGCGCACCTCCCCGACGACGCCGCCCTCGCGCAGAACCTCGAGAAGACGGGGCCTGGAAGGCGGGCTTCGGGCCGCGGGCACATCGACTGCTTGCCGATGATGTCCGCGACGGTGAGCGGGATGCCCGAGCGCTCCCGGATGGCCCTGAGCGTCTCTATGGCAATGCGATGGTGCGATTGCTTCGACGTGAGGAAGAGGACGCGGCGCCCTTCGGAGGCGGTGGACCGGACGGCGGGAGCCAGCACGGCGGCGGTCTTGCCGATGCCGGTGGGCGCGTTGGCGATGACGTGCCGCCCTTCGAGTATGGCGCTCCCCACGTCGGCCATCATCTCCCGCTGGCCCGGACGTACGCGATCGAAGGGAAATAGGTCGCCGGGGTCCACGCCCGCGGCGCGAGCGCCGCCCGACGCGCACCTGACGCACGCCCATGACCCCCTTGAAGGGCGTAAAAGGCCGCCGCAACGCTTGCAGAACATCGCATCGTGATGGCGGACCGGGAGTTAATCGTTTCCCCGGGCGGAGTGCAAGTGCGGTTTCGGCCGTGAAAGCAATAAGAACCCCGAGCGACATTCCCCCCCCGCCCGTGACGGAGGGGTCAGGAGGAGACACCCAGGATGGAGCGTCAAGCGAGGATCGTCGGCGCAGGACGTGCGCTGCCCCTGGACAGGCCCGTCGTGATGGGGATAGTCAACGCAACGCCGGACTCGTTCCACGATGGCGGGCGGTACAACGATCCGGTCGGGCTCACAAGGAGGATCGACGCGCTCATCGATGAGGGCGCCGACATAATCGACGTGGGCGGCGAGTCCACGAGGCCGCACGCGAGGCCGGTGCCAGGGGACGTCGAGCTCGGAAGGGTGATGCCCGCGATCGAACACGCCGTCGAGGCGGGGGCCTTCGTCTCCGTCGACACGAGGAAGGCCACAGTGGCCATGGCCGCCGTGGAGGCGGGCGCGCACATGGTCAACAGCGTCTCGGGCATCGGCGACGACGATCTGAGGGCGGTCGTGGCCGACGCAGGGGCTGCCGTCGTCACGATGCACATGCGGGGCGAGCCGGGCACCATGCAGGACGATCCGCGGTACGACGACGTCGTCTCCGAGGTCCGGGACCACCTTGCGGGGGAGGTCGCGCTCGCCCTCGGTTCGGGGATACGGCGGGAGTGCATCGTCGTCGACCCGGGCATCGGCTTCGGAAAGACCGCCGAGCACAACCTCCTCCTCCTGGGGCACCTGGGCGAGATCGCATCGATCGGTCAGCCCGTCCTCGTCGGGCCCTCGAGGAAGTCCTTCATCGGAGCCGTCCTCGACCTCCCCCCGGAGGAGAGGCTCGAAGGGACCCTGGCGGCGTGCGTCGTGGCCTACCTGGGCGGCGCGAGCGTGTTCAGGGTCCACGACGTCGCCGCGGCCAGGAGGGCGCTGGACGTGGCGCATGCGATAATGAAAGGCATGCCCTGATCCCTCCACGGGGCAACCCGACCATGGGAACGCATGTCCGCGCTAACCCTTCTGGGCCTTCTTCTTCCTCTCCTTCGTCGTGTATCCGGTGGCCTCGAGGAGGAAGCGGTTGTACAGGGCTATCGTTGACATCGCGGTCTCGTCGTCGACGCCCGGATCCATCCGCGTCTCCACCTGGAGGACCCCGGGGGATCCGACCCGGGCGCGAAGCTCCCTCAGAGCGCCGTAGGATGTCCGGACGAAGCCCTCCGTATCGATGTTGGCGTTGCCGAAGATGTCCCTCACGATGCCCTCGAGGCCGCTCCCCTCTACCTTCGCGCCGTGACCCCTCTTGATGTTGTAATCCTGCATGGCGGGCGAAGGGCATCCACGTATATGAGGTTCTCTGCCGATGAAGCGGACGAGGCCGACGGTCTCCTGCAACGGAGGGACCCGCCACCCTTGATCATTTCACTTCAGAGGAGAGGAGACTTGAGATGGCACGCTCGACGTCGCCGACGATGCGCTCGGCGGTGGCGCGATCCCCCGTCTTGACCAGGACCTTGCCGTTCTCGAACAGGCTGAACTCCACGGCCTGTGGGGACTCGAACAGTAAAAGGGCGCCTGCGTCCTTGACGAGGGCATGACCGGCCTCGATCAGGAAAGGCGACAGCCGCCGGACATCGCATTTGAACCGGCCCTCCGGTCTGGCGATGTGCGCCGCATCCGACCTACATCGGCTCAGGATCGAGTACGTGCTCCTCCCTCCCCGCCAGGGCCGCGCTGACCAGGGCGTCGAGATCCAGATGAGCCTCCTCTTCCGCGACCCTATCGGCATGCGCCATCGTCGACGGCCTTTCGGGGGCCATCATGCAGCAGTTCCCCGGCAGCGTGGACAGCCCGAAGGTCCCGATGCGCCTCGCGATCCTGATGATATCCTCCTTGTCCATCGCCACGAGAGGCCGCACCACGGGCAGAGTTGAAACAGCGGTCTCCGTCCGGAGGTTCTCGAGGG
>JAKEGO010000120.1 GCA_022615805.1 Thermoplasmata archaeon | reverse complement strand
TATTGTAAACCCTCGCCAGAGCATAGCTCGAACCCAGCTTGATGAAGTTCTCAACTGCCATCTTGTACAGTTCGATGGCCCTTTCCATCTCGGTATGGCGTATGTTGTTGGCCATGTCCACGTAGATGTCGCTCTGTAGCTGGAGGTCCCCGGTCCTCTTCGCGTGCTCAAGGGCTATCTCGAAGTGTTCCGTGGCCCGGTCGGAGTCGCCCTTCCTCCAGTGGACGTTCCCGATGCTCCTGTAGGTGTCGCCGATCAGGACGTGGTCCCCGATGTTCTCGGAGATGTCGACGCTCCGCTTGAAGTTGTCAAGGGCGCCTTCCCAGTCGGCCCTTTCGTAATGGATCTTGCCGATGTTGAGGAGGGAGGAGGCGAGGACCCTGGGATTCTCGTCGGCCGCCCACCTGATCGCCTCGTTGTATCGCTCCTCCGCGGCGTCGTACCTGTTGAGTGCCATCTGGATGTCCGCGCACATTAACATGTATTCGGCCCGCAGACGCCTGGGCACCTCCTCGGAATCTATGTCGAGCGTGTTGTTCAGTTCTTCAAGGTAACCGCCGAGGATCAGGCTCCTCCCGCTCTTCACCGCCACCTCGGCCGCCCGGCTCTTCTCGCCTCCGTTGATGAAGTGGTGGATGGCCTCGATCGTGGCCTCCGGCCCCTCGGACCTCAGGTAGTAGTTCGCGGCGCCAAGGTGGAGGTCCGACAGCTCCTCTCTCGCCAGGGTGGTGATGAGGAACTCGCGTATCAGCTCATGGACCTTGTAACCGGAATAGGTGATCTCCTCGACGAGGATCTGGTTGATGAGGCGCTCGAGGATGTCGTAATCGGCGGTGGACTGGATGAAGGCTTCGGGGAGCACGGGGATGCGGAATATAGCCAATTTCGCCAGGAAGGCCCTCTCCTCGGGCTCGAGCTTCGAGAGCATCTCCCTCTGGATGAACCGGCGCAGCTCGCTCGGCTTGACGAGGTCGAACGGGTCCCGCATGAGCTCGATGGAAAGCGGGTGTCCGCCGGTGGCCTCGTAGATCATGTCGAGGTCGCGCACCTCGAGCCCCTTCGCCTTGAGGAGCATGCCCGTACTCTCGATGTCGAGGCCCATCAGGCGGACCTCCTTGACGCGTTCGGAGATGATGTCCTTCGACGTGTAGAACATCGGGATGTTCCTCGTCAGCACGATGACGTTCGGTCCGCCGTGCCTCTCGAAGACCTCGAGGAAGAGGTTCATGAGGCCCCCCATCTTGTCCTCTATCTTGTGGAGGTCGTCGAATATCAGGATCCCATCGAGGTCTTGGAAGTCCTTCGAAACGAGCTCGAAGATCTCGTAGAGGTCGATGGCGATGTGCTCCTCCTCGACGGAAGAGACCTTCCTCTTGGATCTCAGGTACCTCCTAAGGTTGTCGCGGCCGAGCTTGTGAAGGAACTCCGTCAGCGGCGTCAGCACAGCGCGGTAGGTGTCCCACTCGTGGAATCTGTAGTAGAAGACGTTCCTTGTCGATCCATATCTCTCGATCATCTTGTAGGCAAGCGAACTCTTGCCGATTCCGGCTATCCCCTGGATGACGACCACCCTGCACGCCCTCTCGATGTGGCCATCGATGATCGAGATCTCCCTCTCCCTCCCGAAGAAATGGCGCGGGGTGGGCAGCCCCTCTGTCTGCACGACGAAGGGAAGGGCCCTCTTCTCCTCCATCCTCCTGACGAGGGAGACCTGCTCGTCGATGTCGAGTATGTCCGTCGAGGGGACGTTTATGTCCCTCACGAGGTCCAGGACCGACAAGCCCTCGTCGACCATCTCTCGGAGCTCGGATACCCTTGCCCTGATCCTCTCCCCGTGGTACACCGAGTTGAGGGTCATGTCGTGGATCTGTTCCTGGCGGAGCCGTGCGACCTCCATCCCCCTCATGTTCAGGAAGTAGATGTTCCTCCTCTTGTCGACCCCCTCGATGTTGGCCTTCTTCGAGATCATGATGCCGTGCATCTCGAACTCCTTCAGAGCCCTCGAGACGTGGGTCCACTTGATGCCGACGGCCTTGGCGATCCCCTCCTGCGTCAGTTCGATGGGCATCGACTCGATGATCTGTTCATGGCTCTCCCAGTCGTGGCTGAGGAAACGTTCCGGTGAGAAATCCATCAGATGCAGGAGTATCTTGTCCTTGACCGTGATCATATCCGCATGCGGGACGATCGGGCCCATCTCGACGTCGATCTCGCTCATGGCCGGGTCGAAAGAGGTCCTTCACAATATTTAAATCCAGCGAGATGAGGCGAGGGGGCATGTCGGTGGCCCCGGATGGCTGTCCATCTCGTGAGGTCGATCGATCCAGCGGACGTTCTGTGAATCGTCCGGGACCCACGGGTCAGGCGTGACAGGGATATCGCTAAATATCCCGGCGGGGATTCCCCAGTGGTGCACGGGTGGACAAGCGGTACAAGGACCACCGGATATATGCCTGCTTTGCGCTGAACTTCCTGGTCAGCGCCCTGAAGATTAATCTCTACCAGGATGGGCTCGACGAGATGCTCGACGGCGTGCTGGCCATGAGGGACGTCAGGATAACGAAGGACGACATCCGCCACGAGCTCCAGACCAACCACAAGATGACGACGCGCGTCCTGGAGCACCTTGTGGGGGAGGGATACATCCTTGTCACGAGGGAGGACCGCTCCTACCGCATCTCGATAACGAGGAAGGGGGTCCTGCACATCCGCGAGTTCAACCGTTACTACAGGGCGCTCTACGGGTCGCAGATAATGGACCACTACCGCTTCCGCGGGCTCCCCGCATGGTTCACTGACCTGGACTGAGCCCGTGCCAGGTGATGGTCAGGAGATGATCTCCGCCAGCCTGCCCGCGCCCTTGGCGTTCCGTATCTCCCGCGCGATCCTTATCCCCGTCGAGAGGTCGGGCTCGATGAGCTCCGCATACGGTGACCCGCCGATGAACGGGTTCGTGCCCGCCACGATCCGCGCCGAGATCTCGAAGACGACGAAGTCGAGCTTGTCCGTCACAATGGTCTCAAGGCAGAACGGTCCGATGAGGCCCCCGAAGAGCTCGATGGAGCGTTCGACGGTCCTCTCGCCCATCTCGAAGACCATCGGGAGGAGGCTCTCCCTCAGGACGACTGGCACGTTCCCGGTCACGACGAACGACGGGAAGATGCCGAGGCGCTTGAGGTCCTCCATGCTCCCGAGCTTGTAGATCTCGTCGATGTTGGTCTCGTCGCGACGGTCCATGCTCAGCAACTGGAGGGACCCCTTGCTGAGCCTGTACCCCTCGATGGAGATGGGGGAATAGAAGTAATGCAGGTAGTACCTGGTGCCCATCACGTACTCCTGGATCATGTAGTTCTGCGTCGGGTCGATCCCGATCTTGAAGTCCCACTCGTCCTTGGCTATGAAGAACCCGCGTCCGCCCTTGGCGCCGTCGTACTTGACCAGCACCGGTCGGTCGATGCTCTTTGGGTTGTCGATGATGCTGGGCATGCGTACCCCGGCGGACGTGAGCCACTCGCGCTGCTTGCGGCGATCGCTCTCCCACTCGAGGACCCGCCTGTTCCCGAACATCGGGACGCCAAGCCTGAGGACGTTCTTCGCTCCCAGGTACTCTACGAAGGAACCGTGTGGGATGAGGACGGCGTTCGCCTCGATGAGGTCGTCCGCGATATCGAGTATCCCCGTGTAGTCATCGAGGATGATGTATTCGTCCGGCTTCCCCCGCGGGAAAGCGTCGTAGAAGCGGGGCGGCGAGCCGATCGCGATGCCGAGGGTCCCGAACCCCTCCTTCCGAGCCCCATGGAATATCTGAAGGCTTGAATGAGAACAGACCGTTGCGATCTTGATGTCGTCGTAGCCTTCGACGATCTCTGCCATCTCCGACGGTTCCATTACCGTCTAATGTCAAGCCCCTATTAAATGGTTTACGCCCGTTTCAGTGAGTTGAGCCCCTTCAGCGCCTTCTGGTTGCCTGGCTCCAGTCTCAGCGCCGTCCTGTAGCACCTCTCCGCGTTCGGGAGGTCCCTCTGCTGCCTGTAGGCGAAGCCCAAGTTGTTCCACGTGGCGACATCCGAGCCATCGATCGCAAGGGCCCTCTCGTACAGTTGGACCGCCTCCACGTAGTTTCCCGCCAGGAGACGCCTGCTGCCGTCGCGCCTGAGCACCTCGGGCGATCCCCTTTCGGGGACCGCCTGCGGTCGGGCGACGGCGGGCGGCGCATGGGTGGGGGTCGATCCACCCAAGGTCGGAACCCCTCCGCCGGACGCCTCGCTGGTCATCTGAGACGTTGCAGGGCCGTGCGCCTCAACCGCGGGATGGGCTTCCGTCGCTGGCCTCTCCCGAGGGACAGGTCCCGGCGCGGCGGGAGGCGGCGATGGCAGCGGCTCCGCCGGTCTGGCCTGCGCCGCGGGAGCTGGCGCTCGCCCTCCGGGGACGAGGGCCGTCACCGGCTCTTCCGGGGCCTTTTCAGTTCCAACCGTGGGCGCGACAGGTGCGGCTGCGCCTCGGGCCGTGGATGACGGCGCGCCGATCCGCCCGACGGCATTTGGGTGCGCTTGCTCCCGGTCTCCCGGCGCCTCCCTCGGCGCATGGCGCACCGCGGCCTTCCTGGCGCCCCCTCTCTCCTTCCCGGGGGGCGGTGCCCGCTCGACCGATATC